>VHDG01000224.1 GCA_016871475.1 Verrucomicrobiota bacterium | reverse complement strand
GTGAAATTCGTGGTGCGATTGTCGTGAGAGACGATCAGCACCGTGATATCGCGCAGCCGCGAGCCGCAACACCCATCGCCCCGGTTGTGAAGGACCACTTCCTGAATTGGGAGGTTGGTTCCAAGGTGGACTTCCCAGGTTGCGGGCAGTTTGCCGCTGGCGGATGTATGCGTGAAATTTCCAAGATTGCCGTCCACAGCCAGAGCGGCGCTGTAGCTCGCAAGAGTCGAGCTTTGGCTGGCAGTGCGGCCTCGGGCGACATTGGTCTGAGCGCCACCGGAACCGACCACCACGCCGGTATCAAAGCCAAGGGCAGCCTTCCCTGGACCCCAGTGCGAATCGGAGAACGAGATCTCTGCCCAGTCTGAAGGTCTGCCCGCGGAGCTGCTTGGAACAAGCCACCGGGCGGACGAACGGTCTGAAGCCAGGACATTCGTCACGGTCTGGAGAAACAGCCCGTGGGAGATGTTCAGTCGCTGCGGCGGGAAGGGGGCATAGGAGTGTTCCACCGTTTGCCCGTCGGGACGCACCAAGGCGAGGTGCTCGCCCGCTTCATCGAGTTCGAAGTTGGTGTGCAATTCGGCGCCAGGGAAACGCCGGTCCTTCCCGGAAGCGAAAACCACCAGGTATCCACCCCCAGCCAGATTGGTGTTAGGGAAGGTCCACTTCCGCAAATCGGACGGGTCGTCGGTAAGGCTCCAACCTGCCAGCGAGACGGTGGATGGGCCGGAGTTGTGGATCTCGATCCAATCTGAGGGATCTCCATCCTTGTCCTGGAGGCCGCCCTGGTTAGCAGACAGAAATTCGGAAAGGATGAGCTGTTGAGCAGAGGCATGCGGCAGGAGCACAGAGCCCAAGACACAGCAAAGAGCGAAGATGGCACGCATAAAGAATTAACGGAATACGGAGAAGATACTTGAACGGGATAAAAACGCTACGGTTTTGAAGGGGGGGAGTTAAATGCTTGGCCAGATCCCGTTCTTTGACCCGCCTGTCCCCAGGTTCGTTGTCCATCCCGTTAGGGTGCCCGGGCTACGCCTGAAATCCACTCCTCACGGGGTCTTCACCGATGCAGAACGGTGCCGGGTGAAAGCGGAACGAATCTCGTCCACGGATCCGATGGTTAAGAGAGTCTCGTAGTCCACAATAAGCCCCTTCGTCAGGCGGAACTTCCTGATCGGAGCAAAGTAAGAACACCTGGATCCCGACGGGCCATCGCCCTGTCCGCCACTGTATCGATAGTAGGTGATACCGGATGCCCCTGGAGTGTAAACCCCGACACCCCACTTCAACCCGCTCTCAACCCAGGCGGACCACTCCTCATCGCGACGTACATACGCATTCCGCGGTGGGTCTGTAGCTTCCACGATCAGATGACTGAGCGGCTCCTGCTGCCAAGGCTTGCTCCCTTGATATGTCACCAGCTCGTTCAGCGTGAAGTCCGTGAACACTGCGGGCATTTCCTGATCCCGGGCCTCAAGCTGATCTTCTCCCGAGTAGGTCATCCGAAATCGTGCGTGAGCCACGTTCGTCTCAAGCCGGATCCACTGTTCCATCAGCACCTCGGGAAGCTCCTTGCCTGTGGCCCAGTGTCGAGGTCTCACACGTGCGTAAAGCTCACTTTTTGAGCGAGTCAGGGCGAGGGTTTCAGCGGGCCACTCCTGCCGGAAACCGCCACCCTGGACTGGATTGTAGCGCCAGGGTTGGTTCGCCCACATCGATCCGTCGGCATCGCCATAATACGACTGCTGTACAAAGCGACCTGTGTCGTAGTGGTTCAGGACGTTCCGTCCGTCAGCCCTTCGGGCAAAGTATCCAATTCCCGCCCCCCGACTCGTATCTACTCCGATGATGAATGTTTCGTTGGTGAGGAATGACCAGGCTTTCGAGGTGGATGAACGTAGGTCCGTCATCATCGGCTTTTCGCGACTCCATCGCCGCATGAGTTCAACATTGTGCTCGAAGGTGGCGTTTGTCTGCCCCCGACCTCCTTCCGGGCGTTGGTCATAGATTGCGTCCAGGTAAACGGCTTCTGACTCGGCTTCTCTCCCGCGGTCATCGGTTCTGATCATCCACTCGTCCAACGCTCTCCGATGCTCTTCCAGAGCTTGCTGATGCAGTGGATCCTCCGCGAGGTTACGGAGTTCGTGAGGATCCAGATTCAAGTCGTAGAACTCTTCCTGAGGTCGAGTCTCGGCCATGATGAGTGATTGTTCGGAGGTTAGCTTCTTCTCAGTGTGAAGTCGTCGCATTGTTCGCACGATGGCCTTCTCGTCTTTGTAGCGGTTGGGTTGAAGGTACGGACGAGAGGGATAGAAATTGCGGATGTATTTGTATCGCAGGCTTCGCACGGAGCGGATGCGATCCACCGTTTCATCCGCGCGGTCTCGAGCTGCAAACACAAATGGCTTCTCAGCTCGCTCCACAGAGAACGGATTCTTCGCCTGCATGCTTGAGGGTTGCGGTATCTTCGCGAAGGTCAGCGTCGCGGCTGCGATATCAATATGTTCCACCAGGTCATTTCGGACTGTTCCCGCTGGAACACCCGGCCCACGCACCAACAAGGGAACGTGCAGGCCAGCGTCGTAGAGGAATTGCTTCGCTCGCACATGGCTGATTCCGTGGTCCGTCCAGAAAAGGATGAGAGTTCGATCGAGCTCCCCCGCTTGTTTCAAGCGATCGATTATCTGTCCAACCTCCCAATCGGTGTAGCGAACCGTATCAAGGTATTGGGCCCAATCCTCTCGAATAACAGGGTCGTCGGGGAGCGATGGAGGTAGCTTCACGTCCTCCGCTCGGGTGATGGATCCAAGCGTCGTCTTGACCTTCGTCGGCCAGTCAGACCGGGGCGCTTGACCGCGATGTTTCCCGCCATGGAGTTGCACTTGAACGAAGAAAGGTTTTCCTGGAGCTCGGCTGGTCCAGTGGGTGAGGTCATACGTGGCGGCACGGTCCCAGATGAAATTGTAGTCGGTCTTGGCGACTCCAACGTTGCCACCTGACTTCATGAAGTCTTGGAAGGAAAGGTTGGATGTATGATATCCGGCTTCCCTGAGTAGCTGAGGGATCGGTTTCATCCCTGATGGCAGCTGGATGGGCCAACGTGGAGTGCTGCTCCGATGGTTCTGGCACCCGATGGCCGTTTGATAGCACCCGGTCATGAGGGCCGATCGACTGATCGAGCAGATGGGCCCAGTGACGAATGCTCGTGTGAACCGGGCTCCTTCTGTTGCTAAACGATCCAAGTGCGGGGTCTTGATGGTTGTTTCGCCGTAACACGATAGATGTGGGGACATGTCGTCCACCATGATCCACACAATGTTGGGTCGTTCGATCGGAGAGGGCTGATCCTTTGACCACAGGATCTCTGGGGCACAGAGCAGAGGCAGGAGAATCAGGATCCGGAGCAAGTGCATGGCGTGAGTTCAGTTTGAAGGACCGGGGCTGGACAAGGAAATTTTTGCGGAGTGATGAGTGATGAGTGGCGAGTGACCGGCTAAAGGATGGACAACGAACCTGGGGCAGGCCTGTCGCCAGTTGTTCGGTTGTCGGACGCGCCGTTCGTTGTCCACCCTTCAGGGTGTGCCCCCCCAACCACCTCCCTGAGCAAGACCCGCTCACGTCAGCATCACCCCGTGCATGGGAAGCGCGCGGAGCCCGAGCATCCTAAAGGATCCTAAAGGATGGACAACGAACCTGGGGCAGGCTTGTCGTCAGTTGCTCGGTTGTCGGACGCGCCATTCGTTGTCCACTCTTTAGGGTGCCCGGGCTCTGCCCGCTTCTCCGCTCAGGGGGTCTCACCTACGCCCACGTCTCCTGCTCAGGCGAGCGATGGGAAGGTACATGCTCTGAAGAATCGACCCCGGAAGACGCGGGCAGCCGCCATTAAAGAGTGCCCTTGGTTGCTACAGACCATGGGAATCACCGCTTCCTGCCGACGGTCACATCGGACTTGATGGAGTTGGCGATGAAACATTGCTCGTGCGACAGGTGGTGCAATCGCTCCTCGTCCTCCGCTGTCGGCCGCTTCTCACCGCCGTAAACGACGCGTGGATTGAGTTGGATGGAACTCAGCCAGAGCAGTCCACGCTCGTTCTTCGTCATCGTCCCCACGGCCTCATCTTCGTAGCTGTCCACTTGAAATCCGTTCTTATACGCGAACATCAGATAGAACAGCATGTGACAGCTTGAGACGGCTGCGACAAACGCCTCTTCCGGATCAACGTTCGCGGCGTTGGACCATGGCGCAGGTACGATGGATGGCGAAGGAGACGCCGGCACACTCAACCCGCCGTCAAACGTCCAGGTGTGCTCGCGCGAGTATTGGCCTTTGAGGAAATTAGAGCCGCTGCTCTTCCAACGGACGATCGCAGTGTGGTTAGACATGACATGAGTGTGGGGATTGTTCCTCCCACCAACAGGCAGAGGGAAGCGGGCTGGACGGATCAGGATTCATGGGGGAATGGTTTCGAGTCGACTACGAGGTCGTCACTGCGCTGGCTCTGGGGGGGCTTTCTCCCATCATTATTCATCTCCAACAGCGTTGTTGTTGACTTCCACATTGATCACTTGGCGAGTCGAAAACGACCTTTCCACTCCACGCGGTAAGCCTCGGCGTGTGTCGTCAACGTCGAACGGAACTCGACCTCGTCGCCCGCGCGAAAACGCCTCCGCCCGAAACGCTCAGCCGGTAGTTCCATCACAGCAACGTTCCTGACGCTCAGGTTGATGCCGCAAACATTGAGCAAGCGGATGGTGGGGTCGCTGGGGATGCCTTCGCGACCCGACCCGACGCGAGCTCGAACTGGTTCCACGACTGCGTCAGTGTTCTCAGTGACGGGCGTGACTGTCCACAGCGCACGGTCTTTTTTCGGAATCGCCTTGTCGCGATAATAGCCGTCTTCAACAAAGTCATAGCCGAATAAACCGAGGTAGATCGCTTGAGCACTCCAGCAGACATACAGATCCGCGACCGGAAACTCGGACGCAGCGGGAACGAAGCCTCGCTCGCGGTCCCAGTGTCGGAGTGCCTGGCCGGCGGTCAGGTTGCCGAATGGATCTCTGGTGGCTGAGGGAACGCCGGCTGTGACATCAGGTCGACGATGCACGGCCTCACGCTTCAGGGCGTTCAAGTCGATACGGGCAAAGGCTCGCGTGACTTCCTCATACGGACGGTTCCACACATCAACCAGTCCGAAGTTGTAGTTCTCACCATCCTCACGACCGTGGCGCGGTTCGTCAAAGAACTGGAACCAGTCCGCACCGACGACGTAAGGGAGGCGGGTCAGCGAGCGGAGGGTTCGTTCGAGTCCTGCGGCGCGTTCGCGCTGTGTGAGCACCAACGGAAAAACGCCGTGGTTATTCCGGTTGCCGGTTCGGTTCTCCGTCGCAGCCATGTAGTACTCGCTCACCAGGACAGGACGCCCCGTCAATGCATGGAGTGTGTCGAGGTGAAAGCGTGCGAACGTGCCGTCGTGCCAACTGGCATTCAGGTTCGACGAGATGGCATCCACCCATGGCGCCGCCGCGCGAGCCACTTCTGGGTAGTAAAACGACTGATAACGATCGCCAAGGATGAGCGCCCGGCTGTCATATTTCCGAATAATACCGTGCACAAGTTGGTAGTAGCGGGAGGCCATCTGGCTGAGAAACCGACGCATCACGACAATGCCTCGGCTTCCGGGTCGCAGCCAGAGCTGGCCTCTTTGTTCGAGGCTTTGAAAGCTGTCAGCCAGTTCGGGATCAAAGTCGGCCGTCAATTTACCCCAGTCGCCGTCGTAAGTTTCGCGGAGTAATTGGATCAGCCGCTGCCGTTGACCGCTGCTGGAAGCTTGTTCGAGGGTCATCCTGAAAAGGGCAGCATTCCACCAACCCATTTCATTGTCGCTGTAGTAGCCGATAAGCCGCGGATCATCCCGTACGGCGAGGATCTGTTCCCGGGCTACGTTATCCATGCGTTGGATGATTTTTTCGTCCCACATGTCCCACCAAGGGGCGCCGGCCGTCGAACCGATATGCAGCACGGGAGTCAAACCGGAGAGCATGTTGGACGATTGCAGAAGAATTTGATGATGGCTCCAGCCCCCGATGGTGGTGAATCGCCAGTTTCTCAGCCGGGTTAGAGTTTCGTCGGCCCACGCGCCATCGTGAGGGTAATGCTGCCACGCGGCATAGGCGGGGTTTTCGATGTCGTGTGACTCGCGGGTTGCGCCACGGGTCACCACGGAGACTCCTGAGGAAAAGAATGGCCGTCCACCTGGAGCCACGAGCCACCATTGGGAGTTTGACTGCTGGAGCGAGAAGCGAGGCGTGGGGGGAAGGGCGGCTGCCTGGATTCGGCACCCGCCAAGGAGCGCCACTAACAAGGCAGCGGCAAGTAGCTCGGAAGACCCGATCGCTGCCCACAAACTGCGATGCACTGCAAAGGAAGACTTCATGTCATTCTGCTCATTGGATCGAACATGCACATCCGGGCTGCCAACGTCTCAGGTTCGTGGAGTAGAACCCTGTCATCTGTGACAATAGCCACCTGGTGTGGCGACCTGCGTCCGTATCCGGTGGCAGAGCGAGGATGTTCATTGCGAGGTGAGCATTTGACCAGCTGAGCTGCTCGGTCAAGTCGTGGAATGAACAGGATCGGGAACCGAGAGCGGGTCGTGGGTCTTTGTTCTTGGTTTGTGGTTCGTGGTTGGTTCCTGCGTCTTTGATTACGATTACGAGGTTA
>VHDG01000223.1 GCA_016871475.1 Verrucomicrobiota bacterium | reverse complement strand
GTGGTTTGGTAGTTTCCCACGAGACGTTGCAAGGCTTCCTGGGAGACCGTTGCAGGCCGTCGGATTGACGTCAGGGGGTAGTTGGCATCAAGCAAATGGTACCCCAGGTCTGTGATGTCAGCAGCCAAGTTGAGACGTGCATTCGATAGAACCACCGCCCCGATTCGTTTCGTGGGGTGAAACCCGATGAAGGCGGATTGTCCGAAGGTGTTGCCTCCGTGTTGAACAACCCGGCCTCCGGGCAAGTCGGCAAGCCACTAGCCCAGGCCCTGTTGAACTCCTGGGAGCGGAGTGGACCCTCTTTGCTGACGCATTCCGTCGAGAGTTGCATTCATCCCGTTCGTCAGGAGTCGCAGGTTGGACTCCAGAAACCTGAGCATGTCGGATGCGGTAGATCGCAGTTCACCTGCTCCTGCCAACACACTCATGTGAAATGGCGGCCGAAGCAGAGGTCCGGAATAACCGCTGGCCGTGCGAAACGTCTGGGAGGCATCCACAGAGAGCGTGGTGTCCTCCAGGCCTAAACGGTCCAAGACGCGGGTCTGAAGGAGGTCGCCATAGGAAACACCCTGACGTTGGGAGAGCGCGAATCCCAGGAGTCCGAAACCCAGATTGGAGTATTCCCAGGCATCTCCTGGTTTGCGGCTGAGCGAGTGATCATCCAGGAAATCGCGAAGATGGACTTCGTCATAGCAGTCGAACAGGCGGTAGGGCTCAGCGAGGCAGAGGTTGGAGGGATTGGCCGGGAGTTCGGAGCGATGCGTTGCCAGGTGAAGGAGGGAGATCTCAGGAGAACCAAGGGGAATCGGAAAGTCATTTGAGACCACCGCTTGAACACGCTGGTTCAGCGCGACCTCTCCCCGCTCCACTGCGTCGGCCAGGAGGACTGCCGTGAAGACCTTTGTGACGGATCCTATTTCATAGACCGTGTGCTCGTTGACAGGGATGTTGGCATTCAGTGCCGTGCGTCCATATGAGAAGTAGGTCCGCCCATCGGCGTTTAACATCCCCACCACGACGCTGGGGTTGTAGCCGTAGTCCACTTTCTGGCGAATCCGGGTTTTCACCGTTTCTGGAATCACGGGAGGAGCCCCGTGCCCCATCATGCAGCACAAACACCACACCCCGATAATGGAGCTTAGGGAGCGAGTAGGAAAATGCATCGGAGCAAGGTAAACGAATTGAACGGTTGGGCAAGACATCGAATGCGGGATGCATCCATGGAGGTGCAGCTGGGGTTCTCCCTCGTCGTCTCTTATTCGCTGTCGGCGCGTTTATTGGAATGGCGGGAAGCGAGCCAGGCGCTCGCGATGTGAAGGATGCCCGGAGCGGCGAACATGAAGAAGTAGATGTTCGGCCATTGGCCGCTCCAGAGGAACAGATAGGCTCCGAAAAGAGCGAGGCTCGTGACCGTGATGATCCCGCCGACCCACTCGCGCCACCATGCGACCGCAAGGCCCGCCACCACACCCACCGGGAAGAGAAGGAAGCCGACAGCTTCGCCGGGGGTGAACCGCAATGGCTCACGCCCTCCGAATGAAAACGCGAGCAGAAGCAGGGTGCTGGCAATGCCCCAGATGCGAGCCGTCCAACGCAAGAGAGATTCAAGTCTCATTGTTGTCCCAGGAATCTAGGGGTGGCGGAGATGCGCGCAACCGCAAGACGGCGCACCCAGATCGTGCTGGGTCGGTTTGTAACATGCCACGCACACTGCTGGTTTTGGCTTTGACGGCCGTTATCGCGATCATCTTTCATCCTGGGGAAGGGTATGACTGGAGCGCACGGGTCGGGACCCTGCTTGCGATCTTGCAGCGGCTGTTGCTTCTGCATGTCGTGGAAGGTGCAGGCGAGCGTGCCACGTCCCCGTCAGCCTTGTGCGGGTGACCGCACGTCACCCTTTTCACAGTCTAAGTT
Source organism: Verrucomicrobiota bacterium (assembly GCA_016871475.1). Taxonomy (GTDB): domain Bacteria; phylum Verrucomicrobiota; class Verrucomicrobiia; order Limisphaerales; family UBA11320; genus UBA11320. The sequence goes on along the minus strand of VHDG01000223.1, from coordinate 4,810 downwards.
CCGCGGCATGTCCGATCCTCAACCCATGCGTCCCGCGATCCCGATCACAGGGCGCGGCAGTGCATCGAATCCAGCAAATCGATTCGAACGCCTCCACCTGGAGTTTGATGCCGACACCTCCGATCCCAGTCCGCCAGGGCCGCGCACTCTTTTCTTCAAGGATGCCAGCACCACCATCCTCAGTGAGAACAACAGCCCGGATCTCGGCTTCCGTTTCAGCATCAATCCTTATCGAGGATGCGAGCACGGATGTGCGTATTGTTATGCTCGCCCGACGCATGAGTATCTCGGCCTCTCGGCAGGATTGGACTTTGAAAGTCGGATCATGGTGAAGGAGCGCGCTCCGGAACTGTTGCGTGACGCGCTTTCGTCGCCAAAGTGGATTCCCCAGGTGATCGCGATGAGCGGAGTTACAGATTGTTATCAGCCTGTGGAGCGACGGTTGCGTCTGACGCGGCGTTGCCTGGAGGTTCTTGCAGAATTTCGGAACCCCGTAGGCATCGTCACCAAGAACCATTGGGTGACCCAGGACATCGACGTGCTCCGCGATCTGGCAAGGTGGAATGCTGTGATCGTGTATGTGTCGGTGACCACACTTGATGCCGGCCTTGCGTCAAAGCTCGAGCCACGCACCTCCATGCCGGATCACCGGCTGGAGGCCATTCGGACACTCAGTTCCTCCGGGGTCCCGGTCGGCGTGCTGGTTGCGCCGGTCATACCCGGCCTGACTGATCATGAGATACCCGCCATTCTCTCAGCCGCAGCCGCAGCCGGCGCCAGGGAGGCGGGATACACGATGCTGCGCCTGCCTCACGCGGTAGTGGATTTGTTTCAGGAATGGCTGAGACTTCATCGTCCGTTGCAGTTTGAGAAAGTGCTGTCGCGGCTGCGCGCAGTCCGCAACGGCGCGCTGAGCAGTTCTGAGTTTGGAGAGCGGATGGAAGGGCAGGGTGAGTTTGCGAAGCAGATCGCAGGCCTGTTCGAGGTGACGTGCAGGCGTCACGGTCTGGGTGTGGGGCGACACCAGCTCTCTGCTGCCTCCTTCCGCCGTCCGGGTGGCGTCCAGCTCAGCCTCGGCGTTTGAAAGCTTCAACTCAAGGGTCCATCCGCACGACCGGTCTGGACGCCGCAGCCGGCAGGTGAAGGCAGAACCGCAGATAGCGCAAACAGCACCAGAAGGACCCTGATTGGACGCAAGCTCTGCCTCGTCCGGGCGAGGGCGCGGGTCACGGGTCTTCGATGACGATTGCGAGGGGCAGTCGCGGCGGGAAACCGTGAGACGGGCCCGCCGATCGCAGGTCTTTGTTTTGTTCCTTGATCTTCAAGCAGTGCGACGCATTCTCGCCGGGATGCCAGATCGCCCCATCACAGATGTTCTGACGAAGCCGGATTCCTCTCTGGAGCTTACCCTCCGTCCATCCCTCTTCAGCGATTTCACCGGTCAAGCCAAGGTGAAGGAACGACTTGAGATAACCGTTGAGGCCGCCCGTCAACGAAAGGATCCCCTCGACCATATCCTCCTGTCTGGCCCTCCCGGTCTCGGCAAAACCACCCTTGCCAACATTCTTGCCAAGGCCATGGGCACAAACCTTAAAGCCACCAGCGGCCCCACCATCGAGAAGGCAGGCGACCTTGCCGGACTGCTCACCAACCTCGAGGAAGGCGATGTCCTTTTCATTGATGAAATCCACCGGCTTCAAAAAACCATCGAGGAGTATCTCTACCCCGCGATGGAGGACTTCAAGCTCGATATCATCATCGATCAGGGTCCCAATGCGCGGAGCGTCCGGCTCAGCCTGCCGCGCTTCACGCTCATCGGAGCCACCACCCGGAGCGGCCTGCTGACGGCTCCCCTGCTCACACGATTCCCGGTTAGGGAACGTCTCGACTATTATGACGCCAACCAGCTTCAGAAAATCGTGGTTCGCGCAGCACGGCTCCTCAACGTGGAAATGGAGGATCTCGGTGCCATGGAGATTGCCCGTCGCAGCCGCGGCACCCCACGCATCGCCAACAACCTTCTAAGACGGGTCCGCGATTACGCCCAGGTCCGGGGTGACGGCAAAGTCACCCGCGACCTCGCCGACAGGGCCCTCGCCATCCTTGAGATCGATGCACACGGATTGGATGAAATGGACAAGCGCATTCTGGAAACGATCATTGTGAAGTTTGGAGGCGGCCCGGTCGGTGTTGGCTCTCTGGCTGTAGCGGTGGGCGAGGAACCGGACACGCTTGAGGAAGTCTATGAGCCCTACCTCATCATGGAGGGCTACATCAACCGAACCCCCCAGGGACGCGTTGCCACGGAACTGGCTCGACAACGTCTGGGCTTGACCGCCAAAGCTCCAGCCTCCCCCCAGGGATCTCTTTTCTGACAGCTCCTTCCCTCCCCTCCTATGAACATCCGTGTCCAGAGCGCCGAACTCTTCTTCATTCCGGTCACCACGCGAATTCCGCTCAAGTTTGGAACGGAAGTCGTTGAATCGGTGACCTGTGCCCGTGCGAGGGTGGAGGTCGAGGATACCCAGGGTCGGAGAGCGGAAGGTTGGGGGGAAACACCTCTGAGCGTTCAATGGGTGTGGCCCAGTGCGACGCCTTACGAGGACCGCCATCAGGCGCTGAAGGAATTCACACTGCGCCTTTGCGAGGCTGTGAGCACCACGAAGGAACAGGGGCATGCCCTCGAACTTGGAAGCCATTTTACGGAGCATGCGCTTCCGGATCTGCTTCAGAGCTACAACTCCTCCCAGCGCAGCGGACGTGAACCGATGCCCTGGCTGGCCGCCTTGGTGTGTTTCTCCGTGCTGGATCAGGCAGTTCACGACGCCTACGGGAAGGCCGCCGGTCAACCGGTCTACGAGACTTACGGCCCGCCCTGGCTGGACAAGGACCTCAGCCAGTTCCTCAAACCCGCGGATGGATCCCAGGTCAGCTTCGCGGGAAAGTTTCCCCGCGATTTCCTGATCAAGCCCCTCACGAGACAGCTGCCTGCCTGGCATCTGGTAGGCGGACTCGATGCGCTGGATCGCAGCGATCTCACCGGAAAAGAACCACAGGATGGGCATCCGGTGATGTTGGAGGACTGGATACACAGGGATGGCCTGAAATGTTTGAAGATCAAGCTGCGGGGGAATGATGCCGCCTGGGATTACGAGAGGATCTTGCGCGTGGGCAGAATTGCCATCGCGCGGGGGGTGGATTGGCTGAGCGCGGACTTCAACTGCACGGTGCGGGATCCGGCTTACGTGATGGAGATTCTTGATCGCCTCAGGACCGATGCACCGCGGATGTATGGAATGCTTCTCTACGTCGAGCAGCCCTTTCCCTACGAGTTGGAACGTGACCACATCGATGTCCATCGACTCGCCAGCTGCAAGCCGCTCTTTCTCGATGAGAGCGCGCATGATTGGCGAATGATCCGTTTGGGAAGAGAGCTGGGCTGGAACGGCGTGGCCCTGAAGACATGCAAGAGCCAGACGGGCGCCTTGCTGAGTCTCTGCTGGGCCAAGGCACATGGGATGGCGTTGATGGTGCAGGACTTGACCAACCCGATGCTCGCGCAAATCCCACACGTCCTCCTGGCCGCACATGCCGGCACCCTCATGGGGGTCGAGACCAACTGCTCCCAATACTACCCCGATGCGTCTCTGCCTGAATCTGTGGTGCATCCGGGCTTGTATCAACGGCGCAATGGCCAGGTGGATTGGAGCACTCTCAAAGGCCCGGGGTTCGGCTCACGTCTGGATGAGATCGATCGGAATCTCCTGGGGCACAAAGCCCGCCCGTCATCGGCTTAGGACGCCACGCTGGCGGGTGGAGGCTGGAATCAGAGGCGCCGAACCGACAGGAAGTTTCGCAAGATCTGACGTCCGTGCTCAGTCAGTATGCTCTCGGGATGAAACTGAACCCCGAAGATGGGCCTCTCCTTGTGTCGCGTCCCCATCACTTCTCCCTCCTCGGTCTCGGCCGTGACCTCCAGAAAGTCGGGCATGGTATCCCGCTGGATCACCAGCGAGTGATAACGGGTGGCTTGGAACGGGCTCGGGATCCCTGCAAAGAGATCTTTCCCGTTATGGTGAATCATCGAGGTTTTTCCATGCATCATCCGATAGTTCACAACGACTTGAGCCCCGAAGGCATGACCGATGCACTGATGCCCCAGGCACACGCCCAACAGCGGAATCCGCGCACCGAACTCCAGGATGATTTCATTGGAAAGCCCGGCCTCGCGGGGTGAACAAGGTCCGGGAGAGATCAGGATATGATCCGGGTTCAACCGACGTATTTGATCCAACGTGACCTGATCATTTCGATGCACCTCAAGCGGAGCATCCAATTCACCCAGATACTGAACCAGGTTGTAGGTGAAAGAGTCGTAATTATCGATGACCAGAACCATAAAGTCGGGTTGACGATAGAGTCATGGGTTCGCGATGGCCAACTAGAAAACCTGTCCTGTTTCCGGCGGCTGTCTGGCCGGGTTATGGATGTTGAGCGACCCTGGCTCGAGCCAGCCTTCGGGCCTTTCGTCGGGAAATGCCCAGCAACAGGTCAAAAGTGGACAGAAAACCAACCGGATAAGCTCCATCCAAGCCTCCCCCAGCTTGGCACGCCAACTGTTAGAGGATACTTGCGATGGATTCAGCGATATTGCGGAATGGATTGGAAGGCGGCCCGGGACTTGTGTCGGAAGCCACAGGGAAAATCCCGGGAGGCAGCTTTGAACCCCAAATCCTGCGAACCCCACCCCGGGTTCGTCTCGCACAGTTCGCCAAAGAAGCAGCGCAAACCTGCGCGGAGCAACCTCAGG
>VHDG01000222.1 GCA_016871475.1 Verrucomicrobiota bacterium | reverse complement strand
TCAGTGTGCGTGGGTCAAATCTGCGGCTTCGGTCCATATTCCTACATCCTCGGAATTCAAGCAGCCGTTAACGCTATAGTGAAGCGCTAATCGCCTGGTAGTGGCGTCAACCGCGACGAAACCGATGCTTGACGCACTTTCCAAAGAATTTTCCGGTTGACGCTTCCATGGCGGATTCATAACGTCCGCGCGTTTCGTAGAAAGCAGTATCGAGTTCGGCACTGCTTTGTTTTGTTTATAAATGAATCAAATGCTCAGGACGCAAAGGTTAACTCTGGATAGTTTGGAGGCCACACCATGGATTTGAAGGACATCAAGGCCATTATTGATCTCATGAAGAAGAACTCGATCAGCGAGTTCGAGCTCGAGCGACAGGAATTCAAGATCAAGCTCAAGCGCGGTACAGGTCTGCCCTCTGCGGAGGACACCACCATCACCTATTTGCCTGCAGCCGCCTTGCCTCCGGCCGGAATCCCAGCTCAAGCGGGCGCTCCACTGGCTGTTGCCCCAGCTGCTGCCTCCAGCGAATCGGAAATAAAGTCGCCGATGATCGGGACGTTTTATCGGTCGCCCTCTCCTGAATCGGGTTCCTATGTAGATGTCGGCTCTGAAGTGAACCCGGACACGGTCGTCTGCATCATCGAGGCGATGAAGGTCATGAACGAGATCAAGGCCGAAGCGCGTGGAATCGTGACTCAGGTTCTCATCGATAACGCTAAACCTGTCGAGTTTGGCCAGCCTTTGTTCAAGATTCGACCGATTTGATTTAAAACTCTCGGGTCTCCTGGGTTCGACAACCGAACCCAACTCTCTTTTCCCAAGCGCATGTTCGAAAAAATTCTGGTCGCCAACCGAGGCGAGATTGCGGTGCGAGTCATCAGGGCTTGCAAAGAGCTCAACGTGAAAACCGTTGCGGTCTATTCCGAGGCTGATTCGAATTCCATGCACGTTCAGCTGGCAGATGAAGCAATCTGTATCGGTAAAGGCCCTAGTTCTGAGAGCTACTTGAGGATCGATCGTATTATCAGTTCAGCGGAGATCGCTGACGTCGATGCCATCCATCCCGGCTACGGCTTCCTATCGGAGAACGCCCATTTCGCTGAGGTTTGCGAGAGCTGCAACATTCGCTTCATCGGCCCAAGCTCGAGAGCCATGAACGCTTTGGAGAACAAGGCGACGAGCCGGGAGCTCGCTCGGAAAGCAGGGGTTCCTTGTCCTCCGGGGTCTGACGGTTTGGTGGAAAACGAGCAAGAGGCTTTAAGCGTCGCAAAGAAGATCGGCTACCCAGTGATGATCAAAGCCATCGCGGGAGGCGGAGGACGCGGGATGCGAGTAGCCCACAACGATGTATCGCTTGTGAAGGGCTACCACACCGCCCGAACGGAGGCCGACAAGGCGTTTGGCAACTCCGGGGTTTATATCGAGAAGTTTATCGAGAACCCTCACCATATTGAGTTCCAGATTCTCGGTGATCAGCGCGGCAACATCATCCATCTTGGCGAGCGCGACTGCTCCATCCAGCGGAGGAACCAAAAAGTTGTGGAGGAAACCCCCTCCCCGCTCATTGAGTCGAAGTTCAAGGACCTTCGCAAAAGGATGGGGAAGGCAGCCGTCCGGATCGCCGAAGTCGCTCACTACTCGAACGCGGGCACGGTTGAGTTCGTCGTGGATGACAAGGGCAATTTTTACTTTCTTGAGGTTAACAAGCGAATTCAGGTGGAGCATCCCATCACCGAAGAGGTGACCGGCGTGGATCTGGTTAAACAGCAGATCATGATCGCGATGGGGGAACCCCTGAAGATTTCGCAGAGCGATGTTGTCATCCAGGGTCATGCCATTGAATGCCGGATTAATGCCGAGGATCCCTTTGACGACTTTCGGCCCAGCCCGGGACGAATCGAGATGTATTTTGCGCCAGGCGGCCGGGGTGTTCGTGTCGACAGTCATGCCTACGCGGGCTACACCATTCCGCCGTATTACGACTCGATGATTGGGAAGCTGATCACCTTCGGACGGGATCGAAGGGATGCGATGGACAAGATGTCGCGGGCTCTGAGCGAATACATGATCACGGGAATCAAGACCACGGTTCCGTTCGAGCAGGCCATTCTGCAAGACCCGAACTTCCGGCGCGGGGTTTACAGCACGAACTTCATCGAGCAATTGATGAGCGGCGGTCGGCGGGAATTATTCGAAGAGCGAGCCTGACCGGTATGATCTCTTGCACGGAGATTCACGGCAGGCCAGCGCACTTCATTCACCGCTCCAAACACCCTCACGAGCTGGCGTGATGCTGTGCCAGCCTGGAAATGGGACCTGATGAGCTGAGAACGAAGTTGGAGGAAGCCAGGCTCTACGCTTTCGTGGACGCTGCCTACCTGAACGGCCGCCAACCGACCGAGGTCACCAGAGCTCTTTGCGACGGGGGAGCTGACATCATTCAACTTCGTGCCAAAGGCCTCATGCCGGATGAAGTTCGAAGGATGGCTGAAGCGATTGCACCGATCATCAAGTCATCCGGAGCGTTGATGGTGGTCAACGACCACCCCGACATCGCAGTCGCGGTGGGAGCGCCCCTGTGCCACCTGGGACAGGAGGATTTCTTCGAAGCCGGGCACTCCAAGGCCGCGGATGTAACCGGGGTTCCTCCGAGATTCGGATTGGGGCTGAGTACCCACTCGCCCTCGCAGGCTGAGAAGTCGATTGGAGCATCGCCGGACTATATAGCTATAGGCCCGGTATTCGCGACCGGGACCAAGCCGACCGCACCCCCTGTCACACTCGAGTATGTGAGGTGGGCGAGCGCGAACCTGAAGGTTCCTTGGTTTGCGATTGGAGGAATTGATTTGGGAACGTTGAGCTCCGTGTTGGAGGCAGGAGCACGGCGGATCTGCGTTGTATCCTCCATTCTGAACAGCAGGGACATTTCTGGCGCTTGTCAGGCCTTCCGGAACCGCCTAGTTTCCGCCTCCCGGTAGCGTGCGGAGCATCGCACCTCATCGGTTAAACTTCTTTAGGATCATGAGCGTATTGATTGTCGGTTCTACAGCGTTGGATTCCATCAAAACTCCAAAAGCGGAGAACCCTCGACTTTTGGGCGGCTCGGCGAGCCATGCCGCTGTGGCCGCGAGCTTCTTCTCGCCGGTTAAGATGGTGGGGGTGGTCGGCCATGACTTTCCCAAAAAATACCTCGATCTGTATCGCAAGCATCGCATCGATCTCGGAGGACTCCAGATCGAGGAGGGCAGGACTTTCCACTGGTCCGGGGAGTATGAAGTCAACATGAACAACAGGCGCACTCTGGCGACGGAGCTGGGCGTGTTCGAGAAGTTCTCCCCCTCCTTGCCGGATGCCTACAAGTCGGCGCCCTACCTGCTCCTGGCGAATATCGCTCCAGCCCTTCAGCATCATGTGCTGGACCAGATGTGGAAGCCACGATTCGTGATCGCCGACACGATGGATCTCTGGCTGAACATTGCTTTGGACGACTTGCTGAAACTGCTCAAGCGGGTGGACGCGCTCGTCTTGAACGACAGCGAAGCCCACCAGCTGACAAAGGCTGACAACACCGTCGAAGCCGCACGACTCATTCACAAGATGGGCCCGCGGCACGTGATCATCAAGAAAGGCGAACACGGCTCCGTGCTATCGAATGGCGATGGCCTCTTCCTGTGTCCTGCATATCCTTTGCGCAAGGTGCTGGATCCGACAGGCGCTGGTGATTCGTTTGTGGGCGGACTTATCGGCTATCTTGCTTCCAACCGCGGACCTGCGGAGAAAAACCTCCGCAAAGCCATGGTGCATGGCAGCGTCGTGGCTTCGTTTTGCTGCGAGGGCTTTGGGCTGACACGAACCACCAAAGTGCAGAAGCGCGAGATCCAGAAGCGTGTCCGGGAGATTGAAGCCCTGACGAAATTTTAGCCTGGAGAGCCGGCTCATCAAGGTCGGTCCCCATGCGGGCGGGAAGCACTGAGAGTCAACGCCGGACGTGTTGACTCATCCGCAGATCAAGCCGGCGGTTTGGGTCCATCGGGTGTCCGGCCCGAAAAATGCATGCAACTTCGAACTGACTTATGAACAGCGGCACAAATGGCCTCAATGTGTCCAATCTTGCCTATGTGGAGGCACTTTTTGAGGCGTATCAGCGGGATTCCAAGTCTGTTCCCGAGGAGTGGCAGCACTATTTTGCTACTCAGAGCAACGGCGACACCTGGCCCAATCGAAGGGACCTGGGGCCTGGATTCCCGGCCCGGAGCATCTTCAGCCCCCCAGCCGGCCAGGTGTTCGAGGAGGAAACTCCCATCGATCAGGTCAAGCTGGCGGATTTTCAAAACCGGGTCGAACAGCTCGTTCGCAACTACCGCGTCCGGGGTCACTACCTCGCAAAGATCGACCCCCTCGAGCTCCCTCGGTTTTCGCCCCAGGAGCTGAGTCCCGAATACTTCGGGTTCACCCAGGAGGAGATGAACCTCACGCTCGGCGGCCTGATGGACAAACTGCGTACGACTTACACGCGCTCCATCGGGGTGGAGTACATGCACATTGACGACATCGAGTTGCGCCGATGGCTCCAGCGCCGGATGGAAGGCTCGGAGAACCGTCTGGCTCTCACCCGCCCGGAACAGCTTCGCATCCTGCGCCGACTCACCGACGCGACTCTCTTTGAGGAGTTCATCCGGAAAAAGTTTATCGGAGCCAAGAGCTTCTCCCTGGAAGGCTGCGAGAGTTTGATTCCACTGCTCGATCTCACCATCGAGAAGGCTGCGGACCAGAAGGTGAAGGAGATCATCTTCGGGATGGCTCACCGCGGACGCTTGAACGTCCTGGCGAACATCATGAGCAAGAGCTACCGGCAGATCTTCCGTGAGTTTGCCGACAAGGATGCGGAGCACTACCGAGGGCGGGGAGACGTGAAGTATCACCTGGGGCATAGTTGCGACTGGCAAACCTCCCTGGGAAAAAAGGTGCATCTGTCGCTCTGCTTCAACCCAAGCCATCTGGAATTCGTGAACCCCGTTGCCATGGGACGCGTGCGAGCTAAACAGGATCGTGTGGCTGACACAGACCGGGATGGCTCCATGGTCATCCTCATCCATGGTGATGCTGCATTCGCAGGCGAAGGAGTCGTCCAGGAGTCCCTGAATCTGAGCGAGCTGCCAGGCTATCGTGTGGGCGGCGTGCTGCATGTCATCGTAAACAACCAGATCGGGTTCACCACATCACCGAAGGAGTCCAGGTCCGGTGCCTACTGCACGGATATCGCAAAAATGCTTCAGTCGCCGATCTTTCACGTCAACGGCGAGGATCCCGAGGCCGTGGCGCAGGTCGTCAGGCTTGCGATGGATTTCCGTTCCCAATTCAAGAGGGATGTGTTCATCGACATGTATGGATACCGTCGCCTCGGTCACAACGAAACGGATGAACCATCCTTTACCCAGCCGCTGTTATATCGCGCCATTGAGCGGAGGAAGCCCGTGCGCGAAGGGTATCTGGAGCATCTGCTGAAGCTGGGTGGCGTCACGCGGGAGGAAGCCGACGCCCTCGTGGAGGAGCGCAAAGCGTTCCTGGAAAAAGAGCTGACAGAGTCAACCAGCGAAAACTATCGCCCCCCTCCGGAGAAGCAGCTCGGGATCTGGTCGAGAAGCAGTTTTGTGGGAGGACACGAGCAGTCCGTGAAGGACGTGGATACCGCCGTTCCGGCTGAGCGCATCGCGACTCTGATGAATGCGCTGACCCGGATTCCTGAGGGGTTCAAGCCCCATCCGAAGATTGTGAAGTTCCTGGAGGCTCGTCGTGAGATGAGCCGGGGCATGCAGCCTTTCGATTGGGCGGCTGGCGAGGCCTTGGCATGGGCCTCTCTCGCTGTGGAAGGCTACTCCGTCCGGCTTAGCGGCCAGGACTGTCATCGCGGGACTTTCAGTCAGCGACACGCCGTGCTGCACGATGTCGATGGCGACCAGACCTGGTGCCCGCTGCAAAACCTTGGGGTCAGCCAGGCTCCTGTGGAGATCATCAACAGCCCTTTGAGTGAAACGAGCGTGTTGGGATTTGACTATGGATATAGCCTGGAATGCCCGGATGGACTGGTGATGTGGGAGGCTCAGTTCGGAGACTTCGTCAACGTGGCGCAGGTGATCATCGATCAATTCATTGTGAGCGCCGAAGACAAGTGGCGCAGGTTGTCGGGCTTGGTGATGTTGTTGCCGCATGGCTTTGAAGGCCAGGGGCCCGAGCACTCCAGCGCCCGGCTGGAACGTTTCCTGGCCCTTGCCGCGGAGGACAACATCCAGGTGGCTTACCCCACCACACCCGCGCAGTATTTCCATCTATTGCGTCGTCAAGTGATGCGTGCTTGGAGGAAGCCGCTCGTCGTGATGACACCCAAGAGTTTGTTGCGCCATGCCGAAGCTGTTTCAGTCATGAGTGACCTGGCGCAAAGTGGCTTCCAACGGATCATCCCGGATCGCAACCCGCCGTCCAAGGTCAGGCGGATCGTCCTGTGCTCCGGGAAGGTGTTTTACGATCTGGACAAGCAACGTCTCACTCAACGGCGTGAGGACGTCGCCATCATCCGGCTTGAACAGCTGTATCCCCTGAGTCTCCGGCTTCTGGAGCAAACCGTGAGTCCCTACAACGACGAAACTCCTGTGTTCTGGGTCCAGGAGGAGCCTGAGAACATGGGAGCATGGAGATTTCTGCGAGCTCAGTTGGGAGAACGACTATTCAATCGATTCC
>VHDG01000221.1 GCA_016871475.1 Verrucomicrobiota bacterium | reverse complement strand
ACCGTCTTCTCCTCTCCCAGGGCGAACAGAAAGTCTGCGTCGCCTAATTTGGAGGCCGCTGACTTTACAGCCGCGACGATCCCTTCTTGGACGCGACGGGTGAAAACGGTGTCCGGGGCGTAGTCATGCACGCGCATGGTGCTGGGTGCGTGATGGGTGTGTGTGCAGTTGATGAGAACATTGGACCTTGAGATACCGGTGGCGCTTTCGATTTCGGCGATGACGGGGTCCAGGACCTGTCGAGTCATCATCAAGACATCGCAGGCCACGATGGCGAGTTTCTGGGGTCCCAGGGCGAGAACGACCGCCACGCATCGCAGCTTTCCCTCCTGACCCTGGAGTTGGTAGCCGGTGATTCCTCCGGCGATGATCATGGAATCATCAGCCTGCAGTTCAGCAGCGGCTGCGCCAGCCTGGAGTCTTGTTGATGGCTGTTGAGATTGGAGTTGAAACAGGGGCAGCAGGCAGAGGCAGAGCAGAACCACGCTGCGGTTGAGCGCAGGCACTGGAAAGTGTGATCCGGGGAGCAACATGAGGCGGATGATGGGGAGGCGGAGGGTGGATCCACAAGAGAAAGATGGGAGGGGAGGCAATGACGAATGGCGAGTGATGAGTGACGAGTGATGAGTGGGTCCCGTCCTGAAATAGGTTGGTACCCCGATAATGAAGAAAACGAGAAAACCAAGAAGAGTGGTACGCTATAGCCAAGGGTTCAAAATCCAGCTTGTGAGGGAAGCGGAGGAGGAGGGAATGTGCCCGTGGCGTGCGAGCCGGAAGTATCGTGTGAGCTGCGCGACGGTGATGAAATGGGTGAGAGAACTGGGAAGCGGAAAATATGGAAAGGTGATACGAGTGGAAAAGGCAGGAGAGGTAGATGAGTTGAGTCGGTTGCGCCGGGAGTTGCGCACGGTGAAGGAAGCGCTGGCCGATGCGCATGTGGAGCTGGCCGTGGAGAAGGCGTATGTGGATCTGGCCTGTGAGCAGCTGGGGCAGAGTCCGGGGGCGTGGAGAAAAAAGCAGGATGGCAGGCCGCACGCCGGGCGATTCAAGCCCAACCGCAGCTGACGGTGTTGGCGGTCTGCCGCAGGGTGGGAATGACGCCCCAGAACTACTACGCCCGGCGACGAGGGCGTCAGCGCCGGGACGTGGACTTAAAGCTGGTCTTGGATTTGGTGCGAGCCCAGCGCCGGGAACAACCCAGACTGGGCGGGCGCAAGCTCTACTATCTGATTGGGCCTGAGCTGAAGAAGGCCCGGGTGAAGTTGGGCCGAGATCGGTTCTTTGCCGAGCTGAAGAAGGCGGGGATGCTGGTGGAGCGAAGGCCATCGGAATGGCCTAAAACCACGCGATTTGACCCTGCGTTGCCGGTGTTTAAGAACCTCATCAAAAGACGCTGTGTGCGTCGCCGCAATGAGGTCTGGGTGGCGGACATCACCTACATTCGCACCGACGAGGGATTCCTGTATTTGGAGCTCATGCTCGATCTTTACTCGCGCAAGATCGTGGGGTTTCACCTGGGAGCTACGCTTGAGGCAAAGATTGTCCTGCAGGCCTTCGAGATGGCCCTCAAAAGCCTCCGGCCCAAGGAAAAGCCAATCCATCATTCCGATCGGGGATGCCAGTATGCATCGCACGCCTTCGTCGAGCGGGTGAAGCAGGCGGGGTTGCGCCTGAGCATGACGGAGCGAAATCACAGTGCGGAGAACTCCGTCGCGGAACGGCTCAACGGGATACTCAAGCAAGAGTACTGGCTCGATGTGGGGTTCACCACGCACCGGCAAGCTCGGCAGGCGTGCACACGAGCCATCGCGCTCTACAATTGCCGACGCCCCCACACATTCCTGGACCTGAAGACTCCGGAGCAGGTGCACCAGGCCTGAATCGCGCGACGATCCCCCCCGGTCCCCCCCTGCGGAATGACCGGCGCCTGGGCCCCTTTGCGCACGATAGGAGACGCGAGCTCAGGCTCGCACGCTCGTCTCCTATCGGCGCTTATCCCAGGCGCCGACCATTCCGAAGTGCCGCTTCGCGGAAGCAAGAAGTACCAAATTATTTTCAGGACTTGACCATGAGTGATGAGTCACGAGTGGCGTGATGAGTTGCGTGCTGGCTTTGCGAACTTATAGTCCGGCGGATGTCCAAACTTGTTGGCTCTCGATCAATGAAGACCCGGAGCGGGAAGCGTCCGAGTCACGCCTAAAGCAGAATACTGTTCGTGGTTTCAGATCCAGAAACCTGCTAATAATTTAGGCCATAGATTCGAGAAACCCGGTGGTTGAGCATGAACAGCGAACACGTTATCCAACTGGACTACCGAAAAGACTTCGATGGACTGCGACAAGCAGTCGCCCACGGCGCGAACCTAAACTCCGTGGACGAAGACGGCCGGACACCGCTTATGCATGCAGTTTTGGCGAGCGATGCTGATTCGGCCATGGTTCGCTTTCTCGTGCTGAATGGCGCGAATCCAAACGCCGCTGATGCTGGTCAAAAGTGGACGCCTCTCCATTTCGCTGCGCGTGACCAGAAACTTCCAGTTGTCCAGGCCCTGCTAGTGTAGTGTCCCTTAAATAACTACACATATTCCGGCGCTGATTAGGATATCGGGGTGCCACGTAAAGCCCCTCCCGTTTTCCTTGTTAAAGATCAAGTGACCCGACTCCAACAGTGGGTCAAAGCAGGGTCCACTCCACAACAAGTTGTTCTGCGCTCACGCTTGCTTCTCCTCGCCGCTGAGGGCAAGCAAGACCAGGAGATTTCCGAAACTCTGTGTATTCAACGCCGTACCGTCGCTCTCTGGCGCCGGAGGGTCATCGACCAAGGCATTGGCTGTGTATGGGATATTGCTCCAGGGCGTGGACGCAAAGCGAAGCTCAAAGGAAAGGATGTCGCGCGCATTGTAAAAGCGACTCTTCAATCCAAACCCAAAGGGGCGACTCACTGGAGCACGCGGTCCATGGCCGAGGTTCAGAAGGTGAGCAAGAACACGATCCAACGCATTTGGCAGGATCATCAGCTTAAGCCACATCGAACCAAAACTTTCAAACTGTCCCGGGATCCTCAGTTTGTTGAAAAACTCACGGATGTCGTAGGCGTTTACCTCACTCCTCCTCAGAACGCGATCGTGCTTTGTGTCGATGAAAAGAGCCAAATACAGGCCTTGGATCGCACACAGCCCGGCTTACCACTCAAACCCGGACGATGCGGGACCTATACTCAGGATTACAAGCGGCACGGTACGACCACTCTCTTTGCCGCGCTTCAGATGGCAGAGGGGAAAGTCATCGGAGAGTGCTACTCTCGCCATCGTCACCAAGAGTTCCTGCGATTCCTCCGAAGATTGGATGAAGAGTTTCCGGGCGGCAAATCCCTTCATCTGATTCTCGACAACTATGGTACGCACAGTCATCCCAATGTACGCCAATGGTTGAAAAAGCATCCGCGCTTCGTACTGCACTTTATTCCTACGAGTTCGAGTTGGTTGAATCTGGTTGAGCGATGGTTTGCCGAGCTCAGCCAGAAAGCCGTAAGAAGGGGAGCCTTTCGAAGTGTGGAAGCCCTGGAGAGGGCAATCAATGAGTTCATGAGGGTCTGGAACACTAAACCTTGCCCCTTCGTTTGGACCGCTTCGGTAGAGTCCCTGCTTGAGAAATATGAAAAATGCCGTCGTCGTTTGGAGGAGGTACAACCAGGGTGCACGCGTCGGAAACCCCACAAAACACCCAAATGATATGTGTAGTTATTTAAGGGACACTACACTAGACACGGCTCGGTGCGAAAGAAAAGTCCATGGTGTGGTCGTTGGAGATCACAGGCTCGAGACTGGAGGCTGCAGGGGGGAAGACGGCATCGGGACGACCCAACCTGGACGACGTTCTCCTACGGTCTACAGCCTGCAGTCTGCACTCCGCACTCTGCACTCTGCAGTTTCCGCATCACCCCGTAGCCTCGCCCGGGTCCGAAAGACTGCGGGACCTTCGGACTCAGCGGGAGCTGCTGCCTTTGGTCGATGGTGGGTTGGCGGTCGTTGCGACCAGTGATTTGGGCGACTGCAAGCCATGCCAGCCTCCGCCCAGCGCCTGGTACAATCGAACCGCGTTCTGGCTCAGGGCCTGTTCACTGCGAACCAGTTGTTCCTGGGCGGCGAACTGCGTGCGTTGGGCCTCCAGCACGCTCAGGAAATCCACGAGGCCGCTACGAAACTGATCGCTGGCGAGCGTGACCGCCCGGCGGCTCGCTTGTTCCGCCCGGATCAGCTCCCGGTGGCGCTCCTGTTCCTTGCCGAACGCCACGAGCGCGTTTTCGACTTCCTCCAGGGACTTGAGCACCGTCTGTTCGTACAGGATGACCGCCTGTTCCTGGCGCGCGTTCTCCACCTGGATCTTCTGGCGAATGCGTCCCGCGCTGAAGATCGGCCAGCGCAAACTCGGACCCAACGACCAGAAGCGGCTGCCCCCGTCGAAGAAATCGTTCGCCTCGATGCTTTGCAGGCCCGCCGCACCGGTCAGATAAAACTTGGGGAACAACTCCGCAGTCGCCACGCCTACCCGCGCCGTGGCAGCGGCGAGTTCGCGCTCGGCGCGCCGAATGTCTGGACGGCGGCGAAGCAGGTCGGAAGGCAGGCCGACAGGAATCGTCGGGGCGGGAGCTGGGATCAGGGAGGTTGCTTCCAGGCGTTTCGCCAGCTCGCCGGGCACCTTGCCCAGTAACGTTGCCAGCCGATGTTGCGCGTTCAGCATTCCCTGCTCGAGGGGCGGAATCAGGGCGGCGGTGGCGGCCACCTGGGCCTCCGCGCGCGCGCTGTCGAGTTCGTTCGCAAGGCCGGCCTGGGCACGGTCGCGAGTCAACGCCAGCGTCTGCTCCTGCGCCAACAGGTTGTCGCGGGCCACCGCAAGCTGCTTCTGCAATCCGCGGACATCAAGGTACCCCAGCCCCACTTCAGCCAGCACGGTGATCCGGGTCCCGTTGACCCGATCCGCGGCAGCCTCCAATCCAGCCTGCGCTGCCTCGACCGCCCGCTGGTTGCCACCAAAGACATCGATCTCCCAGCTGAGATCGAGCCCCGAAAGCCAATTGTCCTGCGTGAGCCCGGCGCCGGTCGCCTTCGACAACTTGCCTTGAGACGTGCTTCCGCTCGAACGCGAACGCTGGTAGTCGGCGCTGCCGTGCACTTGTGGAAACAACGAGGAACGCGCGCCGCCTCGCAATGCCCGCGCCTCGCGCACTCGTGCCTGAGCAAGCCGCACGTCATGATTCGCCGCGACAGCGTCCGCGACCAACGATTCCAGCGTGGGATCTTTGAAGAGCGTCCACCAACTCGCCAGTGGATCGGCCACGACGTTGCTCGTGACGCTGCTCGTGAGATTGGATAACGCAGCCAATCCCAGACTGGTGTACCGGCCGGGCACGGACGCGTTGGGGGATTGGTAGTCTGGTCCGACCTTGCAGCCGGTCACGACCGCGGCGACCACACCAGCTAGGAACAGGCTCGTTAAGCGGCTCCAGACAATACGAGGGGCGGTTTGCCGATCCGGTGCGAACGTTCTCCAAAAGCACAAGCGATGACGCGGGGCCGCGACCTGTTCCACCGGTAGCGGCTGAAACTCATTGGGGATGTTCATGGTTGGCCTTGCTGGTTATGCATCGCCGTTTGCAGTCCGCCCGCATCGATGAAGACGTCCATCTGCTGGCCGACGAACAGGGGGAGATCAACCCGCTCGATCCGATAGATCGCCTGCATCACACGCGTGTCCACGCGCTCGTTGCTCGCCCCGGTGAGCGACGTCTTGGGCACCACATAAGGTTCGAAACGAACGAAGCGCAGCGGGGTGCTCAGGTTCGCATTGCCGCGCACCTGCGCCACCGCGCCGGCCGACGGCTTGACGCGCCAGGCCTCGTGCTCGTCCACGTCCACGCGAACATGGAGCGGATCGACGGCACCCAGCATCAGCCACGCCTGGGCCGTCACCCCGGCGGGGGCGAACTCGCCAGGCCGGATTCGCAGTTGCAGAATGCGCCCGTCGATCGGGGCCAGGATTGTGCTGCGGGCCAACTCAGTTTCCACGGCCCCAATGGCTGCCTCCGCGGCAGCAACACCCGCCTGAGCTGCCGCGATTTGAGCGTCCGCCGCGAACACGTTCGCCTCGGCGATTTCGACGGCGCTTCGTCGACGGGAGAGTTCCTCGACGCTGATGCTGCGCGGGTCAGCGACAGCTTCGGCAATACGGAGATTCCGCTGAACATCGGCGAGCGTGGCGCGCGCGGTGCGGGCATTTGCATTTGCGGTGGTCACTCCGGCCTGGCGCGTCACCAAATCGCTGCGGCGTTCGGCGAGCTGGGCAGCGAGCGCGCGGGTGTCGAGCTTCACGAGTGGTTCACCGGCGCGCACATCCTGACCCACGGTGACCAGCACCTTTTCCACCACCCCGGGCAAGTGCGCGCTAAGGGAGATGTTCTCGGAACTCGCTTCGATCAGACCAACGGCGACGACGCGTTCGGCAAAGGTGGCGCGGGGCGGCGCAATCGGCGGCTCCGAGAGCGTACGGCTTGGCTGGGTGCGCACGATGGAAACGGTGGCAAGCGTGAGCACCACCACGGCGCTGATCGGAAGGATGAAGTTTTTCATGGGACCAGGATCAATTGAATTTCTCGGTGCGAAGGATCTTTCCATCATCCATGTGGGCGATGGTGTCGGCGAAGTGGTAAACACGGCTGTCGTGCGTGACGACGATGACGGCGCGGTCGGGATG
>VHDG01000220.1 GCA_016871475.1 Verrucomicrobiota bacterium | reverse complement strand
GGTCTCATCCCCCATCGCCGATCCATCAAACCAGACCGGCGCCACGACGGAACCGACGGCGAAGCCCTTGTTCCTGATCTTGCCGGCCAACGCCTTGATGCCGTCGTCGGAGATGTCGATGCTGACATGAGGATCGTAGAGGAAGAGGTCGATGCCATCGAACTTGACCCCGTTGACCTCAGCCTTGGCAGTGAGATCGAGCATCGTGTCGAGATCGATGCAGGGTTCGGCGCCTGGGGATCCCTTGCCGACGAGGCCGGGCCACATGGCGTTGTGAAGCTTCGGAAAATTATTGGTTGTGTTGCTCATAGCGTGCTTGTTGTGTGAGACGCGTGGGAAGGTATCGGGAGAATCGCCCGAGGCAAACCGAAATTACGATTGCCCGCCCCGATGCGTCGGGGAACACTGTCCCGCGATGCACATTGACACCTCCCAGCCCCTCGATACCCGCATCCAGCGATGGTTGGATTCGCAACCCGCAGGGTTCAGTCTTTCACAGCAGTTCTACCGCGACCCCTCCGTTTATCAGTTGGACCTCGAGCGGGTGTGACGGCGGGGCTGGCTCCTGGCAGGCCATTCATGCGAAGTTCCGCGCCCGGGTGACTATTTCTCGATGGGGGTCGGACCTGACTCGATCCTGATTGTGCGCGCGGACGATGGGGAGGTTCATGCCATGCACAACCTGTGTCGACATCGCGGGTCCTTGATATGCGACGCGGACTGTGGATCGGTGAAGAAGCTGGTGTGCCCGTATCATCGATGGGCCTACGGCCTCGACGGGCATCTGATCCATGCGCCTGCGATGCCGGAAGACTTCGACAAGAGCAGTCATGGGTTGAGAAAAGTTGCGGTGCGGGAGGTGGAGGGGCTGATCTTCGTTTGTCTGGACGAGCGGCCCATGGATTTCTCGGGCGCGGCTGAAGTGTTTGGCGAACTCGCGCGACCCCAGGGTCTTCGCCAGGCCAAGGTGGCGAAGGCTGTTGATTACCTTGTGAAGGCGAACTGGAAGCTTGTCTGGGAGAACAACCGCGAATGCTTCCATTGCAACTCCAACCATCCCCAGTACATCAAGGCCAACTTCGATCACTATAACGCCGACGACACATCCCCGCAGATCCGCCAGCAGATCGAGGAGGCCGTGACTCGGAGCGAGGCTCGATGGGATCAATCAGGACTGGCAGCGAGTCACAAGCAGACCGGAATGACCGTCTTCCCGGACTTCGACAAGGGGATCTGGTTTTCAGCCAATCGCACCGTGTTGGTCGATGGGTATCTGAGCGAGACGATGGATGGGAAGCTCGTTGCGCCGTTGATGGGGAGCTATACCGATCCGGATGTTGGCACGTTGAGAATGCGAGGGTTGCCCAACTTCTGGAACCATTCGAGCTGTGATCATGGTGTGAGCACCCGGTTGCTGCCCGCTGGCCCCGAACTCACAGCCATCCGTGTCTGGTGGCTGGTGGATGCCAAGGCTGTGGAAGGGCGGGACTATGAGCTGTCGAAGCTCATGCCGTTCTGGCAGCTGACGTCCGAGCAGGACTGGGAGATTTGTGAGAGACAGCAGAAGGGCATCAATTCAAGTGCCTATCGACCGGGTCCGTACTCTCCCTACAAGGACTACAACGTGGACGCATTTGTTCGCTGGTATCTGCAAAGCATCAAGACCCCATGAGCAATCTCACTGACGCGGAATACATCATCATCGGCGGCGGGGCCGTGGGTTGTGGTGTGGCTTACAGCCTGGCCATAGCCGGCAAGACCAACATCCTTGTGATCGAGAAGGCCTCGGATGTCGCCCAGGCCACCAGCTCACAGGGAGCCGGACTCTGCGGCCAGCCCCGTCCCAGCGTGGAGCGGACCCAGCTTGCCATGCACTCCGTGGCCACCTTTCGTGAATTGCAGAAGGATCCGAAGGTGCAGCCGGAGTGGCATGAGGTGGGATCGTTGCGAATCGCACTCTCAGAACGGCGTGCGGAAGAGTTCCGGAACTTGAAGAAAATCGCCGACGAGGCGGGGCTCGAGACGGAGTTGATCTCCAGCTCCCGAGCCTCGCAGCTCTGTCCGCGACTCGACTACCGGAAGGCCTCGGCGATTCTGTGGTGCCCCTCTGATGGCTATATGCGTCCTTACGCGGTGGCGAGCGCCTATGCGTGGCAGTGTCGTCAATTGGGCGTGCGGTTTGCCGTCGACACACGGGTTGAGGGCATCAACGTCTCCGGAGGCAGGGTGACAGGTGTGCGCACTTCCCGGGGAACGGCAGCCGCCCAATTTATCATCAATGCCGCCGGATCTCATGCCTTTCACGTTGCGCAACTGGTGGGGCTTGAACTTCCGATTGTGCCGGTTCGACACGAGTATTTTGTCACAGAACCCATCAGCGGCTGGACTCCTGAGCTTCCCTGTTTTCGAGTTCCGGAACTGACGCTCTATGGACGTCCGTGCGAGGGCGGCCTTTTGCTGGGTGGTTGGGAGCCGAAATCCGTGCATACGGATCCCCGAAGCTACGGAATCCAGGGTGAAGCCCCATCGATCGAACCCGACTGGCCCGTGCTCAACCAGTTCGATGAACTGTTTCGTCCGCTTCTTCCGGCAGGTTCTGGAACTTCGCGTGTGCGGGTGGGTCGAGGGTGGCCAACCTTCACTCCGGATGGGCGATTCATCATCGGTGAAAGCTCCCGGGTGAAGGGGTTCATCATGGCGGGTGGATGCAACGCTCACGGAATCAGTGGGTCGGCGGGCATCGGCAGACTTCTCGCGCAGTCGCTGTTTGATTCAAAGCCCTCGGCCTATGTGAGGAGCCTCAGCCCAGATCGTTTCACGGAGTGCGCCTGGAATTGGGACGAGGCGCGCCGTCAGGCGGCGCATGTGTACGAAACCTACTACGGAGTCTGATGTCTGATCGATCCGAGTCACCGACGCCACGTTCGCGACCTCAAAGCCCTGCATAGACACCCCATGACGCCTGAGAGCCATGTGCAACCCTGGGAGTGTGTTTCCTTTTGCCCCCGCTGCGGTGTGCCGTCTGCTGGAAAGGCGAATCCATTCCGATGTCAGTCGTGCGATTTCCTCTTCTTCTTCAACCCTGCTGCGGCCGCTGCTGCGCTGATCCTGCGCAACGATGGGGAAGCTCTCTTCATCCGTCGCGCAAAGGATCCAGGCAAGGGAATGCTGGCCATGCCCGGCGGATTTATCGACATGGATGAGACTGCCGAGGATGCAGTTCGCCGCGAGGTTCGTGAGG
The DNA here is from genome assembly GCA_016871475.1 of Verrucomicrobiota bacterium. GTDB lineage: Bacteria > Verrucomicrobiota > Verrucomicrobiia > Limisphaerales > UBA11320 > UBA11320. The sequence continues at coordinate 3,521 of VHDG01000220.1, read as the reverse complement.
AGGTGGGGCTGGAGATTGGTGGATTGGAGTTTCTCTGCTCTCACCCGAATCCGTACAGCTACAGGGGAATCGTTTATCCTGTGCTCGATCTGTTCTTTGTCGCTCGAGCCCCGGATGGGCAGGCGCCGCGTGCGCTGGATGACGTGGCAGGATTCGTCTGGCTTGATCCCAGGCGGATCGATTCCGCGGGGCTTGCGTTCCCATCCATGCGACACGCCATCCGGGTTTACCAGGGATCTACCTGACTTGGACTCGCGGCGGTTCTCCTTTGCGGCCTGAGATGGTCACCCGGGGGCTCGTTGAGGCGGAGGAGCTGCAACCGCAACCGGAAACCTTTTTCCATTTGTCCGTCCTTCGACGTCGGACGGCTGCAACCACGAAGGCACCCGCTGTGAGTGCGACGATGGCCAGTGCGATGGTTTCCTGCAGATCCATGGAGGGGTTTGTGCGGAAGGGGCGGTTCTTGGTTCCTGGTTCTTGGTTCCTGGTTCTTGGTTCCTGCGTCTTCGATTACGATTACGAGGGCAGGGGGAGAGACGCGAGTCGAAAATGGCTGGTTTCGCTGCGGGGGTGCGGGGACTTCAGCGACGGGAAACCTTATAATCTTAATGGCATCGAGCGAAGGGCTGTGTATCTATTGGGCGGCCTTGGTTGGCGGGCCTCAGCGGGACCCGCCGGCCGGGAGCTTTTGATCAAATCCATATGCTCGTTTCTCAACCCCTCGCCAATCCTCTTCAACCCTGTCCGTCCCCACTCTCTTTCGTTGCAAGCAGATGGTTGGGACTCACCGCATTGTCGATCGTCATCGGCTTCTCCCCACTCCTGGCCAAGGAGAAAGGAAAAACCAAGAACGAGGCCAAGACCGCCAAGATTACAGATGGACGAACACCTGCGGATGTTTTTAAGGGAACCAACATCTGGGAAGTGCACTTTCATTTTTCTCCTGACCAATGGGATGCGATGGAGCCGAAGGGTAGGGGAGGGGGCTTCTTTGGCGGACCGCGCGGTGGCGGACGTGGCGGATTCGGAGCTGGAATGTTCATGGCGCCGGCCTTCGTCAGGGAGGGGGATCAAAATGCTGATACCAAGCTGTCATCATCAGAATTCAGCGGGCTTTCAGAGAAGTGGTTTGCAGCCTGGGACAAGGACAAGACGGGCTCTCTGACCCGGGAGCAGGTGGGCGCGGGCATGGAAAGCTTCATGACTCCTCCTGGGGGACCCGGCGCTGGTGGCCCCGGTCCGGGTGCGCGACGTCCGGGAATGAATCTCCAGGGAGCCGAGGGCAAACGTAACGGGCTCGCTTCAGCTGCTGGTGTCGAGTTCCCAAGCGTGAAGGCTGACGTCTCCATCGATGGACGCAGCTACTCGAACATCTCCATACGCTACAAGGGCAACGGCACATGGATGGGGGCGCAAGCTTCAGGCAAGCGATCCTTGAAGGCCGATCTGAATGATCATGTGAAGGGTCAGAAGCATGCCGACATGGCCAAGCTGAACTTCCACAACAACGTCACCGACCCCAGCTGGATGTCAGAGCCTCTTGCTTATCGGCTTTATCGCGACGCCGGTGTCCCCGCACCCCGCACTGCCTACGCTCGCGTGCACGTCACGGTGGAAGGGAAGCAGGAGAACCAGTTCAGGGGGCTGTACTCCGTGGTTCAAAACATCGACTCTGGTTTCGCCGAGGAGCGGTTTGGATCGAAGAAAGGTGCAATTTTCAAGCCGGTGACGCCGGCCCTCTTTGCATATCTGGGAGAGGACTGGAAGGCTTACAACCAGACCTACGATCCGAAGACCGACCTAACGCCGGCCCAACAGAAGCGTGTGATGGACTTTGCGAAGCTTGTTACAGACGGGACCGATGGCGAGTTTGCTTCGAAGGTGGCGAGCTTCCTGGATATCAAGGCGTTTGCGGACTATATGGCGGTGACGGTCTTGCTTTCGGAAATGGATGGGATTCTGGGGCCCGGGCAAAATTTCTACCTGCACCTGGATCCGGCCACGGAGCGGTTTCAGTTTATTCCGTGGGACCTCGATCACAGCTTCGGCAAGTTCGGCATGCGCGGCACCCAGGAGGAACGTGAACAGCTCAGCTTCCGCAAACCCTGGCAGGGACAGAATCGGTTCCTGGAAAGGATGTTCAAGCTCGACTCGTTCATGTCCGTCTATGAAGGCGCACTGAAGGATTTCAGCGGTCGGCTGTTTCTGCCGGAAAGACTGGCGCGGCAAGTGGATGAGACCGCCGCTGCGATTCGCGAGATCGTCAAGCAGGAGTCGGTGGATAAACTGACCGTATTCGACCAGGCCGTCGCAGGTGAGTCGGTTGACTCCCGGGGCGGTGGTTTTGGACAGCCGATCAAGCCCATCAAGGTCTTCACCCGGCTGCGTTCAGAATCCATCCAAGCCCAGCTTGCCGGAAAGTCTGAAGGCAAAGTGCTCGGCGAGTTCGGATTTGGCGGTCGAGGGGGACGTCGCGGCGGGGGACCTGGGGGTTTCATGTCGCGGGGTTTCGTTTCAGCCCTGGACTCGAATGAGGATGAGAAGCTGTCCAGGGAGGAATTCACTTCAGGGTTCGGCAAATGGTTCAAGAAGTGGGACACGGATTCCGACGGTCAGCTGGATGAGGAGCAGCTTCGGGAAGGTCTCAACGCTGATCTCGCTTTTCGTCCCCCGGGCGGAGGTCCCGAGGGAAGACCGCCGGGAGGCGAACGTCAGTAGCAGGATGACTCACGTTTTCCCGATTCTCCTAACGTTCATTGTTGCGACAGCCTGCGCCACCGGGGTGAAGGCGGCGGACTGGACCAACCGCACGCGGGGTCTGCTGATCGGATCCTTGATCGGGGACGCGCTGGGTGGCCCGTTTGAGTTCCAGCCAAAGGACACTTGGGAGAAGCTGCCGTTTCCGCCCAAGGTTTGGAAACCCGGCGAGCGCATGACCGGCGAGGCCATCGCGGCGCTTCGTTCCCGCGTTCGATTGAACCCATACGGACCCTTGCGTCCAGTCCCTGAAAGTTATGCTCACTGGCTTTCAAATGCTGCGCCAGGCACGATCACAGATGACAGCCGGAACAAGATGGTGCTGCTGCATTGTGTCGAACGCACACTGAGCGAAGGGCGATGGCCGGTCAGCGGGGAGGACTTTGCCCGTGAGTTTGTGGAGTGGCCGAGGACGGCTTTTCTTCGGGCTCGCACTGACTACAAGGTCATCTCCAACGAATGGCTGGAGGAATTCCGATACAGCGCCCGTTGGATACTGGGCGAGAGGGATCCCAGGCGGGCCTTGCCGCCGGAGAGAATGTGGAACTCGCTTCCCACCTGCTGCGGGCAGATGATGTTCCCACCTCTGGCCGCGATTTATCCCGGCCAGGCCGACAAGGCCTATCTCCTGGCCTGGAATCTGGGATGGGTGGACAACGGATTCGGGCGCGACATGAATGCAACCCTGGTGGCAGCTCTCGCCATGGCCCTGACCGTGGAGCCGGACAGGAAGGATCCAATCCAGGACTGGAACAGAATCGCGC
>VHDG01000219.1 GCA_016871475.1 Verrucomicrobiota bacterium | reverse complement strand
CTCAACCGGCTCACATATAAGGAAACCTTCACCCGGACCTTCTCTTGCGACGAAAAGCCGGTGATCGTGGTCACGATTCCCGACGCGGGTGCACTCGGAACCATCACCGGTAACTTCAACATGGTGAATGAATCCGAGCTGCCCACGGATGGATATCTGGAGCTGCTGGGGCGTCCCGTCATGAAGGCTCTGGGGCCGATTGGTAACCAGCGTTATGGCGCTCTCGATGCCGAATACCCTGGCCCCGACGCCGTTCGCACGTTCACTTTTCCCAACCTGGTCCCTTCATCCGAAGCGGAGTCATGGAGGGTATTCGGGGAAGTGCACACCGGGCTTGGCTATCGCTTCCAGTATTTCCGCACCCCGGCCCTTGGGGAGGGGACGCACAATCCCGGCGTGTCAGTCGGTGTCGGAGAGACTACAGATTTGGGGAACGCATTCGTCATGACCCCCGGCTTCCTGACGGGCCGGATCACACTGATCGGGCCTCCGGAGATCGATGGGAAGCAATCCGGCCTGCGCGGGATCGTGCGGTCCGGGGATTATGATGCAGACATGGATGGGATTCCGGAGGGTGTGGGGGCTGCAGGAATGGGTGGCAGTTACGTGATTGCGACAGGTGTGGATGAACTCGCACCCGGCGTGCAACAGCCTCACCATCTCGTCGGGCTACGATGCCACCCATACGTTCATGATTGATGAAATACGCCTTGGCGCGACTTTCGAATCAGTAACGCCACGGCAGTGAGTTGCGCAGCATGCCTAGCTCAAGAGCGACTCACTCCGCCCGGCTGTGGCGAGGGGGGAGACGGTCTTCACAAATGTTTCCACCGCATACGTCGTGATCGACGGCCCTTGCAGGGCGGGAGCGCTTGCGACTCACGCAGCGTTGCTCGTGGCTTGCAGATTCATGGGGATAGGCGGGCAACTCGCGCCTTGGTGGGGTCGAGAGTGTCCTGCCGACGAATACCAGATGTTTGTGGGATGCCGCAGGAGCGTGCCGACGCCCGCCAGCCCCTGAAATCACGGAGCCGCCTGCATGCGCATCCGCAAACAGATAAATTGTGTCCGACGGCCCGTTCTACTCACCGTGCACGTGTTCATCAGTGTTCGCCCGGGCGCGGAAGTAATACTGCTTCTCGTCAGGATCGTAGTCGTAGGACCTCGCCGCATCGGCCACCGTTTCCCAAGGGCCCTTCAGTGTTGGAGCCCGCTCCAGGGCCGCTGTACCGGGTTCCCAGGACAGGGTGACAACGCGCCTTTTGCCAAACACAGCCAGATTGATATTGATCTCCGGTTTCTCGTGAAAGTGGCCGATTGTGAAGTGCTCCGGCAGTGAGAACCCCATCGCCCCCACATCGTCGGTCGCGGTCGCATATACCATGTAGTGGCCTGGAGGCAGCCCCTTGGCCACCGTCTCGTAGGGTGGGCTGGAATCCACCCCAATGGAAAGATGACGCTCGTTGAATCTCAGGTGACGTCGCACGAAAAATTCCACCTTTGCCACACGGCCATCCCGATCGACTGCATTTGCAGCCACCGGCACGGCGGCACCGGTCGGATAGGCGCGGGTTCCCAAGGAGGCGATTTCCACCTCCGGCACCAGGTTCGCCGCCACCACGAACAGGGACTCCATCCGAGACCGTCGGCTGAACCGGTCTTCCGCCTCCACAGTGATCCTACGTTTCCCGGGACCCGGTTGCCTGAACAAGGCGGTGAACGGCTCCTCCTCCGCCCGCGCGATCAACTTCCCATCACCAAGAATCCGGACCTCGGTCAGATCTCCGTCGGCATCGACCACATCCGCCAGCACCTCCACATCCGTTCCGAGTCTCACCAGTGTTCCCCGCGCCGGCGATTGGATGTCGATCACCGGAGGCTGGTAGGGAGTACTGGGAGGATTCCCCACCAGCTCCGCATCGAAGCCCACCCCGCTGCGGTCGTCCCGTGCCGCATGCAACTCCACGGCCAGCACGTTGATACCCTGCCGCAGGGCACCGAGAAAGTTGTCGAGACGTAATGCCCGATACGCCTGTGCCTCGGCTCCCTTCACACTCCGCAAGGCTGGTGTTTCCGGTCCAATCGCGCCGTCCGGCATGTTCAGGCGAGGGATCGGTTCCCCGTTCAGATGCACCACGACGCCATCATCCTGGATGAGATGCAGCCCCAGGCTGTGGTAGAAGGAGGGATCTGCCACCTCGACTCCCTTCCCGGCGCGCCCGCCCTGCTCCCAAGTCTTGAAGAGGGTCTCGTCCATCCGCAGCCGGATCCTGGCAAAGCGGAACAACGACCGGAAACCACCCGCGGTCTCATCAAACCGCAGCGTGACACCCATCGCCTCATTGCGGACGTTCCGGATCAGTTCACCCGCCGCTCCGAGCCGCCCCGGCGCGATCTTGAAGAACGGCCCAATGTTGCAATCGCTGACCGACACATTCCGCCAGGCAATGTTGTTGTGGGTCTTCACGTTGTTCCAGAGATTCACCCCCTCTGCAGGCGATGTGGTGATGGGCTGGATCCGGGCCAGTAGGCAGAGATGCTGCGGATCAGCAAAGGATCCGCATTCCACCGCAGGAGGCGGGTAGAAAGGGATCTCGATGATGCATTGCTCGTTGGGTTGCAACACGGGGATCTTCAGCAGCACGTCCTCGTAGATCGGAGGGAACACGATGGAATGATGGGTCGGAGTCTTGTGAATCTCGTAGCCGTTCGGATCCCCGGGAATCTGGTTTTGCCACGGGCTGAATCCGTCGGTGCCATCCCAGGGGCGGAGGTCGGATGTGATCGCCGCAGCGGACTGGCTGGCGTCATAGGCTGAGGCCGGGGTCCATCGGTCCACATTGGATGAGTTGCGGCGCTGCCACATCGCCCACAGCCGGTCGCAGTTCGCATGCAGCATGAAGAAAATCGGGTCACGCGCGGCATTGACCGTGCACATGGTGCCGTCGATGTAGCAATGGGCCTCGTCATGAAGAAAGTGTTCGATGCCCGAACTGAAGGAGCTCGGTCCCGTGAAGGCCGCGAAGTTGCCCGTCGGAAGCAGCGTCCCGCTCTGGTACGCCGGTGCCAATCCCGGCGCCCCGGGCGCCCCGCTTCCCTTGTTGCGGCTGATTCCAAAGCTGGCAAACAGTGCGCCCACCACGCCGGACGCCGCTCCAAAAAATCCCCCCGGGCCCAGGATCGTCGGGGATGGATCCGTGGTCCAATCCCAGTAGAGCAGGGTCAGCTCCGGCCGCGATTCGCGAAGCAGCGCCTCGTAACGTTCATCATTTCCCGATGCCACGGCAGGAACCGAAGGCTGCTGTGAATTCCCGCGCCAAAGAGCGCGGCGTGCATGTCGTTCTGCTTGTCGAAGTAGCTGCGGGCGTCAGGAAACAAAAATGGCGAGGCGTCGATGGCCTGAATCGCGGCGACATATGCGTTGCGCACAGCGGAGGACGCCGTGGCCGCGTTCCGACGCGGTTTCGTCACCTCATACCCATACAGTCGCGGGGTCCCTGTCGCACAGGGATCCGCAAGGTGATCATTCCAGTCCCCGGGCTAGCTCAGTCCGGTCGACGCCTTCGCCCAATAGACGTGCAACGTCTCCGTCCCCGCTGACGCGGTGGAGCCGCGGTTCCGAACCCGCACATAGATGTAATTGGGAGAGCTCGTCTTGGGATCGCGATAGCAGGGCCCTTCATGGGGCAGCGGAGTCCAGGTGGGGCTGGCTGCTGGGAAGGGCTGCGGATCGTAGTTCGGGTCAGCCTGACGCCGGACCCAGATGTCGTCGCTGAGGCAGAACACGGTCGAGTCATTGTTCGGCTCGTTTCCCAGATCGTTGCTGTCATCGCGAATCCACAGATCCGCAGCCGCATTCGCTGAGATCGCCCCGAACACGATCAGCAGTGATGCAAACATCCCCGCCAGCCAGTCAGGCCGGATTGTCAGAGATGGCGACGAGAGATCGTTCCCCGACCGAGAGCCAGCGCGTTGGCAGGGTGAAAAGGGAATGGATAATCCGTTTTCCCAAGTGTGCATGAGAACGGTATATGCACCTCACGATTAAGTAAGGTGATAATAAAAATTAACATGGGTGCATCCCAACAGCCTGCGCTGCGCGAGTTGGCGACCGTCCCATCGAACTCAACATGCTGGTCTGATTTCCAGAGAGTGTGGAGACCCCCATGAAGGTCTACGTCTGCCGCCACCTCCGAGAATCATCCAATACAATCCTGGGACAGGGCATTGCATCGATAAGCGCTGGCTCGAGCACAGGCTCCGGTGCTCGATGGTGAGCACATTCTGATGCGGGCGGCGTGGCTGCGTCGAAAGTTCCAAACGGAGAATCCCGGCGACGACGTTTTTGTTTCCAGCAGTGATGCTGCCGTTGGGCTCCACTCATCACTGGAATGCCCCCAAGGAGGGATCCCTCGTTGCAGAAAATGAGAGGCACAAAATCTCAATCCTCCCTGGCAAAAAGCGCACTTAAACGGTTCGATGAGTTGCAGACAAATGATAAGACAAAAATGAGACAAAAAGATGAAGATTTGAAATTTTATGCCTTGAATAAATCGGCGCACTATAATTATAAATAACTTACCATTATGAATTTAGGACAACACAAAGCGGGCGATAGGCCATCAAATTATTAATTTGAGACAAGACATTGACAGATCATCAAAGCATAGACACTTTTTAAATATGTTGAGCGCCATTGACGAGTTGACTCAACGAACAAGTAAAACGTGAACATTAAACGATTACCTCAACATTTACCTTCCTCTGGCTCAGCGAGAGCCTGTGGGAAGCTCTGGGTGGTTTTGGGGAGGTTGGCCGGGTTCACAGCATCTCAAACATCAATACATCCATCACACAACATGAAATCCATACGCATTCTTACTCTTCTCGCCATCGTGTCGCTCTTCGGCTTGCTGGCTGGTGTCAACGCCGGACCCAAGCAGAAGGCCCAAAACATTGTGGCTGTGGCCGCTGGAAACGGCAGCTTCAACACCCTCGTGGCAGCTGTGAAGGCCGCGGGTCTGGTGGAGACACTTCAGGGCCCCGGGCCCTTCACGGTGTTTGCGCCGACGGACGCAGCGTTCGCCAAGCTTCCCAAGGGCACGCTGGAAGACCTGCTCAAGCCCGAGAACAAATCCAAACTAGTCTCCATTCTCACCTATCACGTCTTGGCAGGCAAAGTCCCGGCATCGAACGTGAAAACGATGAAGGCCGCCACCGTGAACGGTCAGTCTCTTGACATCAAGGTCTGCGAGGCGGGAGTCACCGTGGACGACGCCAAAGTGGTGAAGACCGATGTCGCTGCCAGCAACGGCATCATCCACGTCATTGATACAGTCGTGCTTCCCAAGTGATCAGATCTGAATGGCGGGGAGCAAATGGCTCCCCGCTTGGGAGGGGAGTGTTCCTCCCCTGCAAAATCCCAAACAAAATACTCTCACTCAAATCTCCACCCTTACGACCCATGTTCGCCAAAATTGACTACTACTTTCTGTGCGCATCGTTTTTGAGCTTCGTGGCCAGCGTCGGCCTTTGGTTCCTGGTGAATCACGATTACGGCGCCTATGTCGGCTTATGGGTTCCCAGCATACTCATCTTGTGGGTTGGGATCAGACTTGTCCTGCTCGCCCGGCTCACTGCGCCCACCACCCGGAGGAACTGATATGTTTCAATACCTATTTCCCATCTTCTGCTTCGGACTCGTCATCTCGGCCATTGTGCTCCTGGGAGTTTTGGAGGCATCCAAACACCTTCTCGAGGAGTCTGCGAGGGCGCTCGACCAAGAACCGAGGGACTTGAAAACCACCACGGTCTCCCTCCCGCTTGACCACAGGCCCCGTTTCTCCACATCCACTCGCGATGAGTAAACCTTGTCCGATCCCGTTCCGTTCGGTTGTCGAGGGGCGGGGGCTGGCGAACGCGCTCCTTTCGTTGTCCGCCCTGCCCATCCAACCATGAACATGCACTTGAACCCTCATCACCTTGGCGCGTCTGTCAGTCCAACGCCTCTGTCCAAGGCAGAGGCAGAATACCCACCTGATCTCCGATGTCTGACACGCGCACTTCCTTTAGCCGCCCATATCGGTAGTGTCCGCACTCATTGAAGAGGCCCTGAGCACACTATCGTCTGTTCGCGCTTAACAAATCCATATTGCAGTGGTTACCCTCCTGCCATGAAACCTCACCTCACACTTCTCTTCCTCACCCTTGCTGCCGGTGCCCTTGCGTCGTCAGAATCCAGCTGGCCGCAGTGGCGCGGACCGGATCGCGATGGACGGTTCGCTGGTCCAACCTGGCCCGCGAAGCTCGACACAAATCATCTCCACAAGGTCTGGCAGGTTGAACTGGGGCCGAGCTACTCAGGCCCTGTCGTCGCAGGCGACCGGGTCTTCACCACAGAGACCAAGGATAAGAAGTTCGAGGTCGTTACGTGCTTCGACCGCAGGACCGGAAAGCAAATGTGGCGCACGCAGTGGGAAGGAGCGATGAGCGTTCCATTCTTCGCGAGGTCCAACGGTGACTGGATCCGGGCCACGCCTGCGTGCGATGCGGAAAGTCTCTATGTGGCGGGAATGCGGGACGTGCTTGTGTGTCTGGATCTGCAGACGGGCGCGGAACGGTGGCGATTCGATTTCGTGAAGCAGATGGAAGCACCGTCCCCTGATTTCGGGTTTGTTTGTTCGCCGCTCGTGGATGCCGACTCCGTCTACGTGCAGGCGGGGGCGAGCTTCGTGAAACTGAACAAGCGCACGGGTCAGGTCCT
>VHDG01000218.1 GCA_016871475.1 Verrucomicrobiota bacterium | reverse complement strand
GTCCACTGTCCTATTGACTCGTTCCGGCTTAGTTCAGCCGGGAAAGACTCAGGAGAACTCCGGCGAGCCCCGCGGCAGCGACGTCATCAGCTGTAATTCCCCACCCTCGCGGAAGGTTTTGAAGCTTTGCAATGGGTCCGGGCTTGTAGATGTCGAAGGCCCTGAACAGCAGAAATGCGAGGACGATCCATGCCCCGTGCCATTCCTTCAACAAGCCTTCCGCCGTCGGGAAGGGCTCGCCGCGCAGAGCATCAATGCAGAGCGTGGGGAGGAAGCACAGGGGGACCGCGGCGATTTCATCGATGACCACCGAACCAGGATCTTTTTCGCCCATGATTCTCTCGCTGTGATGAGAGATCCAAACGCACAAGCCGAGGCCAGCGAAGGTGAAAATTGAGTAGAGGATGAGCGACCCGCTCCAGCACAAAAGGAGCGACCAGAGAATGCCCAGCACTGATCCGAAGGTTCCCGGGGCGACGGGTATGCGACCCACTCCAAATCCCTGGGCGACCCACAGAAGGATTGCGTCAATTCTGTTCCTGGTTGAGCTCATCCGGCGATGTCCCGTCAGACATCCTCCAAGTAGAGGCTCCGGTTTCGCCACAGATACATTCCACCGGAGAATACCGTCAGGGTGACCGCTGCCCATTTGGACAATTCGGTGAAGCTGTCAACCCAGGGCCGTCCCAGAAGTTCAGACCCGAACACTGCGTGACCGAACGCACCCCACTGTGGGTAAGCGGCCTGGACGAGAATCGCGATGATCGCGGTGATCTGCGAGATGGTCTTGTGTTTGCCGAAGCCTTCGGCTGCCAGGACCAGGTTCTTGGAAGCCGCCAGCAAGCGGAGCCCAGTGATGGTGAGTTCACGAGAAACCATCAGCACAACCATCCATGCAGGCATGGATCCATTGCCGACGAACGCGATGAATGCAGAGCAGGTCAGGATTTTGTCAGCCAACGGATCCATGAGGATGCCAAAGTTGGTGATGAGCTTGCGCTTTCGTGCGATGGCACCATCGAGCCAGTCTGTGATGCTGGCGACGGAGAACAAGACCAGGGCAAGCGTCTCGTGAAACGGAAACTTTGCAAACACCACCGCGAGGAAGGCGGCTGTCAGTGCAAACCTGGAAACGGTGAGCTGATTCGGGAGATTCATCGACTATGTCGAGGTCTGCGGGTGCTGCCTGCCCCCTCATCACGACCGCTGATCACGACCTTGCCGATCAGGTCATAGTCCGTATGACCGACGATCTCCACCTCGGTGAAGGTTCCAGGGATTAGGGTTCCTTTGACATAAACCCGCCCATCAATGTCGGGGGCATCTGCCTCACCCCGGGCCACCCAATAACTGCCTCTTAGTTTTTCAGAGTCGGCGTCGTGGGTTCGGATGTGACCATGTTCCCAGGAGTTGATCCTGGCTTGTTTAAGTTGTGCTGCGTTGGCGGCCCCTTCAACGAGGACCTTCAACCTCCTGCCCATGAAACCCTCGCTGATCTCCCTGGCAACGGCATGCTGTGCGGCCATCGCGCGGCGGTGCCGTGCAAGTTTTTGTCGGCTGGAGAGCTGCCCCTCCATCCCACCTGCACGCGTGCCCTCTTCTTTCGAATAGGAGAACACTCCCATCCGTTCGAACCGAACATCGCGAATAAAGTCGAGGAGGGACTCGAAGTATTCCTCGGTCTCGCCAGGGAACCCGACGATGAAAGTGGTGCGTAATGCGACTCCCGGGATTCCAGCGCGGATGTCGCGAATGAGTTGCTCAATATAAGCGCGGGAGGTTTCCCGACGCATCCTCTCCAGCATGGCGTCGTGAATGTGCTGCAGCGGCATGTCGATGTATCTGGCCACTTTTTTGCATTCCGCGATGGTTTGGATGAGCTCAGGTGTCCAGTGGGCAGGATGGGTGTAGAGCAGCCGGATCCAGAAATCACCTGGCAAGGAATTCAGTTCTCGGAGCAGCGAGCTCAGCGAGGCAGCGTCGGCGTTCAGGGACTTTGCAGCAGCCGTGAACTTTTCGGGCGATGATATGGCCCGGCTGTGGTTGGGCCGCAGATCCATCCCGTAATAGGTGGAGTCCTGTGAGATCAGGTTTAGTTCACGGACTCCAGATTTCAACAGCGCCTTCGCTTCCTTCACGATATCGGACGGCTGGCGGCTGCGATGAGTTCCCCGCATTCGAGGAATGATGCAGAAGCTGCAGGGGTGATTGCATCCTTCAGCGATTTTTAGGAAGGCGAAATGCGGTGGGGTTAACCTGAATCGCGGAGTGGCGTAGTCCGGGATGTAAGTGGGGCGCGTGTTCACATCCACCATGGGCGAGGTGGGTGCTTCCGGTGCCTGAAGGACTGTTCGTGTGTTTCCGAATTTCGATGTACCTCGGAGGTTTGATGCCGCATCGTGCTCGTCTGGAACGCGGTCTGCCCCCAGCTGTTTTAACTTCGTTGCCTTGATCTTTTCGCCACGCTTGGAGGGTCTTGCGACCGCTCCCGCTGCCTGGGAGATGAGCTTGGCTTTTCGCAGGCCAAGGGCGGTTTTGACGACCTCAGCGGCCTGGGCAACCTGATCGATCCCCATGAAGGCATCGACCTCTGGCAGAAGCTTCGGCAACTCCTCCCGGAAGCGTTGAGGCATGCAGCCTGAAACAATGAGGCTTTGCTCGGGTTTCCGAGCATCCCGTTGGGCAGCAGATTCCAGAATCGCATCGACGCTCTCAGCCTGTGCGGAATCGATGAACGAGCATGTGTTGACGATGATGGCGTCTGCTTGGGTGGGGTCGTTCGTGACTTCAACCCCGCCCTTGAGCAAGGCGCCGAGCATGATCTCGGCATCGACAAGGTTCTTCGCGCACCCGAGCGAGATCATCCCGACTCGGACGGGCGGGTTGGAGGACTTTTGGTTCATCAGAGCGGGAAAGAGTAGGACAGCGAGTCGGGGAATGCCAAACTTCAAATGTGTCCAGTTCAGACGGGGGCAGACGGAGGCTAAGGCCCGGCCGGTTATCCGCAGATTTGGAGAAAAACATTCAGACGCACAGTTAGTTGAGCGAAGCTCGGTTTGTTGTCCACCCCTTCAGGGTGCCCGGGCTGCGCCCGCCTCTCGGCCACTCCATCGGAGGCAACATGAGAGGAAGACATTTTTCTCACTCGCAGACGCGGAGAGGTCTACACATTGATGGCCTGCTGGACTCAGGCGTTGCCTGGTGTCAGTGCAGCGTGTGATGCAGGCGTGGTTGGCGGATGAGGCTGGCTTCGAGGTTGAGAAAGAAGTCGAGCCGACGCTCGGTTTCTGCATCATCGATTGCGCGAGCCATCAGGATATAGGTGGCGTAGTGATTCCCTTCTGACTCCACCAGCCCTCCGTAGAGGCTGGCCAGCTCGGGATCCTGATCCTGCAGACCGGTGGCCAGAACCTGGAACTTCTCGCAACTACGGCCTTCGATGAGAGCACAGCAGATCAAGTGATCGATCGCCTGTCCCCGAACACCCGGCCGGACCGCCTTCATCAGACCGCTGATCCACAGGCTTGGATAGGGCTGTGCAAACGGAATTCCGCGTTGATGGAGCAGACCGAGGATCAGTTGAAAATGCTGGAGTTCCTCAATGGCGATGCTGTTGAGCTCGCCGACCCGGGGGTAGAGCTCCCGGTATTTTTCCAGGTTGAGCGCAGTCGTGGCAGCTTTCCGTTCCAGGTGAGCGTGATCCACGAGTACATCAGCGAGATGGCTGGTGACCGAGGGCAGCCATTCCACGGGAATCTTTTCGCGAAACAAGAGCACGCAGGGATTTGGGGAATGAGCAGACAACCGCCGAGCATGCGAACAGCCGACTCATGATCACAGGGCCGTTCCTGGCTCGAGGTTTCTCTCTATCGGCTAACTTTTTGTGTAGATCTCGCTGCCTTTGCTGGCGAACTCGCGTGACTTTTCCTCCATCCCCTTCTGGAGCGCTTCCTGGTCGGACACACCTTGCTCTGCCGCGTACTTCCGCACGTCCTCAGTGATCTTCATCGAGCAGAAATGAGGTCCGCACATGCTGCAGAAGTGAGCGCTCTTCGCTCCTTCCTGGGGGAGAGTTTCGTCGTGATACTCGCGGGCGGTTTCAGGATCCAGGGATAGATTGAACTGATCCTCCCATCGGAATTCGAAGCGGGCTTTGCTCAGGGCATTGTCGCGGTACTGCGCGCCGGGATGGCCCTTGGCGAGGTCTGCTGCATGTGCTGCCAGCTTGTAGGTGATCACGCCGGTTTTGACATCGTGCTTGTTGGGCAGGCCGAGATGCTCCTTTGGAGTGACGTAGCACAGCATGGCGCAACCGTTCCAGCCGATCATCGCAGCACCGATGCCACTCGTGATGTGGTCATAGCCTGGTGCGATGTCCGTCGTGAGCGGTCCGAGCGTGTAGAAGGGAGCCTCGCTGCACCAGTCGAGCTGTTTCTCCATGTTCTCCTGGATCATGTGCATGGGAACATGCCCGGGCCCTTCGTTCATGACCTGTACTCCATGTGCCCAGGCACGCTGAGTGAGTTCGCCCTGGGTTTTTAGTTCTGCGAATTGCGCCTCATCATTGGCGTCCGCGATGGATCCTGGTCGCAGGCCGTCTCCGATCGAAAAGCTTACGTCGTAGGCAGCCATGAGTTCGCAGATTTCGTCCCAATGCGTGTATAGGAAGTTCTCCTTGTGATGCGCCAGGCACCATTTGGCGAGAATGCTTCCGCCACGGCTCACGATACCGGTCATTCGACGTGCGGTGAGAGGGATGTAACGCAGCAGGACTCCCGCATGGATGGTGAAGTAATCAACCCCCTGTTCACATTGTTCGATCAGTGTATCGCGATAGACCTCCCAGCTGAGTTCTTCCGCCTTGCCTCCGACTTTTTCGAGTGCCTGGTAGATGGGGACCGTTCCAATGGGGACTGGGGAGTTGCGGAGGATCCACTCGCGCGTGGCGTGAATGTTCTTGCCCGTTGAGAGATCCATGACGGTGTCGGCTCCCCATTTGCAGGCCCAGCGCATTTTTTCGACCTCCTCCTCGATGCCGGATGCCACGGCGGAGTTGCCGATGTTGGCATTGATCTTCACCAGGAAGTTTCTCCCGATGATCATGGGTTCCAGTTCCGGGTGGTTGATGTTGGAAGGGATGATGGCGCGGCCACGTGCGACTTCGTTGCGAACAAACTCGGGAGTGATGTGTGAAGGGATCTGGGCACCCCAACGATGGCCTGTGTGCTGGTGGAGGAGAGAGTTTCTCGGCGAGCTGGAGCTCATCTTTGAGAGCAGCTCGGCCAGGCCCTGGTTTTCGCGAATCGCGATGAACTCCATCTCGGGCGTGATGATTCCCTGACGGGCATACCAGAGCTGAGTGACTGGATGTCCTTTGGAGGCTCGGCGTGGTTTGCGGGCTGCGAAGGTTGGGTTGTGTAGAGGAAAGGCCGGGTTTTCGCGCGAGCGGGCGTGGGTTTCGGAGAGGTAGCCATTGTCCATGGCTGTGGTGGCGCGACCTTCGTAGAGCTCCGTGTCAGCGCGCTCCCGGATCCAGGGCTCTCGAAGCGCCGGGAGCCCATCCTGGACGGTGCCCTGGTAGGCAGCATCTCCCCAAGGGCCACTGGTATCGTAAACCCTCACGGGTGCGTTTTGTTCAGTGGCACCGGATGGCAGCCGGGTTGCGGAGAGCGAGATTTCCCGCATGGGAACCTGGAGCGTCGGATGAAGTTCGCCCTTGAGGAAGACTTTGCGTGAGTTTGGCAGCGGGTCACCGCTTTTTGGGCCGAGTTCGTCTTTGCGAGCGATCATAGAGTTTTCGCGTTGCGATCCAGGGTTACCGCAAGGGAAGGGGAGAGTGGCGGAGTTGAGTCCGCAGTGGTTCCCTTCGCCAGCATGATCTGGATCAGGTTCTATGGGTCTTCCGCGACCGGGCGGAACTCTCAGCCACCGGCGTTGACAGAAAGTGAACGATCAACGCATTTCAGGCTCCCCAACAACGGGCCGACAATGTCGGCATTGAAGAGAGCAGTCAACTTGTGAGTTTTCGGTCTTGAAGCCTCGAGGCCGGCCTATTGGGGCGGCAGGGACAAGGGCTTCAGGGAGGTATTGATGGCGGATGAATTCGGAGCCGCCAGCAGGTTGGCAGTGGCGGAGGTCTCCGAAGGTTCGTGAGGAGCCATCAAGGCTGTAACGACCAAGCCGCCTACGAGAAGGGCCATGCCGCTCGCTGCTGCAGTTTGGAACCATCGATATGCAAACATCCGATCCAGCCAGGCTTCCCAGGCGCTGGTGGCGGGAGTGGATTCGATCTTGCGAAGGGTTCGGGATGCCAGGTCGTCCAGGAAACGCGGTGGAGGCGTCTCATGACGTTTGAGAGCCAGCAGTCGTTGCAGCGATTCGAATGATTCCTGTTCCTGTTGCATAGCCTATTTCAAGTAATCAGAAAGCAACCCCTGAAGCTGCCTTCGAGCGTAAAACAACCGAGATCTCACCGTTCCCACATTGCACTCCATGATCTGGGCGATCTCTTCGTGAGCCAGACCCTGAACGTCGTGCAGAGTGACGACCAATCGATGAGGTTCTGACAGTTCCATCATCGCGGCGTTCAATTTTTCCTGAAGCTCGGTCAGAGCCGCCTCCCGCCTGGGGGTTTGATGCGAGACCAGGGAGACCAGTTCAGCATCATGCTCGATCTGAATGTCCAGATCGTTCAAACTCATGTGGTTACGGTTCTTCCGGCTCTTCAGGAAGTTCAGGGTTCTATTGACGGCGATGCGATAGACCCATGT
>VHDG01000217.1 GCA_016871475.1 Verrucomicrobiota bacterium | reverse complement strand
ACATGTGCGGGGGAGCCTAGCCCGGCCGTTTCTGGAGTCGCAAGGGTTCTTGTTGCCAGCCAAGCCTGGAATCGGCAGTGTCCGCGCCAACAACCGGTTCGTGCGCAGCGTGCTTTGTCGTCTGTGAATTCTGCACAGACGATCGACAACAGGCGGCCACTTACCCAAGAACTCTGTGATCCATTGAAAGCGACTCCACAAACCTGGATCCGCGGCCTGCGCCGCATCATCCGTCCTTCTTTTGCATCCCTTTTTATTGTGGTGGGCATGGCCAGGGGTGCTGACAGTGCCTCACCCCAGGCGGAGCTTCGACCTCTGAATCTGCCCGACTGCCTTAAGCTCGCGCTTGAACACAATCTGGATCTCCAGATCGAGCGCAAGAACACCAAGATCGTGGAGGCCGCTCTGTATGGCAGCTATGGGGCCTACGACCCGGCGTTTCGGCTGGGTGTTTCGCAGAGCCGGGAGGACGTTCCCTCGCGTCTGGATGTCTCCAAGAACACGCCGACCCTCGGGGCTCCCCATGAAAAATACGACACGACACTCCTGAACGGCGGGATCGTTGGAAAGCTGCCCAGTGGTGGAACCTATGACATCGGTACAAGCTATTCGCGCACGAAGGCCTGGAGCGACCTGAACACGTTTGTGTTTGCCGACTTTTATCGAACCAACAACTACATCGGGGGCACAGCACTCAATCTGAGCCAGCCGTTGCTCAGAAACTTCTGGATCGATTCTGATCGGTTGCAGATCCAGGTGAACAAGAAGCAGCTCAAGGTCACCGACATGGCGGTTCTCTCGCGGATCATGCTTGTGGTCCACGACGTCTTGAGGGCCTATGCCGATCTGCTTCACGTGCAGGAATCCGTCGCTGTGTGGGAAGACGCTCACAACCACGCTTTGCGCCTCCTTAAGGACGTCAAGTCCCGCATCCAGGCGGGCACGCTTCCCGCACTGGAGGAACGTTTGTTCGCTTTCGCGGTGGAAAGCCTCCAGGCAGACCTCGATCAAGCCCGCCAGATGTTGCAGCCTGCCCAGTCCGCCCTCCGAAACCTCATCTCATCCGATCTCCAGGACTGGATCCATGCCGCTCCTGTCGCCCAGGGGACCCTGAGCGACGTCGAAGAACACTTCAATCAAGTCGAGGCCTGGCGCGAAGCCATGACACGGCGACCCGAAATCCGACAAATGCAACTCGATCTGGAAAAGCGGGACATCGTTCTGCGCTACAGTCGCAACCAGCTCTATCCCAGCCTGGATCTGGTTGGCAGCCTCGGCTTGTCGGGAATCAGTTCGAGTGTGGGTAATGCTTACGACAAGGTGGCGAATGGGAGCCACTCTTCCTATTCCTATGGAGCGGTGATGAACGTGCCATTGAGCAACCGCAGTGCCCGGGGTGCCCTGCGGGCAGCTCGTGAAACGAAGGAGCAGGCCTTGCTTCAGCTCAAGAAGCTGGAGATGGACATCCTGACCGGTGTGGAAACAGCCGGCCGGGCCATGGTTTCCTCCTACAAACAAATCAATTCGCGTCGTCAGGCCATCCAGTTCGCACAGCAAGTGGTGGAGTCCGAGGAAGCCAAGATCCGCTTGGCTCAGACATCGAGCTTTAACGCGACGGAAGCCCGGAAGCGATTGACGGGTGCCAAGCTCGCGCACTTGAAGGCGCTGTTGGATTACAACCAGGCGAGGACGGCCAATTCCTATTCCCAGGGCAAGATCCTGGATCAGCAGTCCATCTCCGTGGACTTCAAATAGGTGAGCAAACCCTGGCGCATCCTGGTGACCGCGGCGGCAATGGCAAGGTCCGGCACCGCAGCCCTCTCCCGACTGAGGGAGGCCGGGTGTGAGCTCACCCTCCCCGTGCTCTCTTCCAAACCTTCGGGTGCTGCTCTTAAAGCGCTTCTGCTGGGAATGGATGGAGTCATCGCCAGCGTGGAAAAATATGACTCTGCGGTTTTCTCCGACCCTGATCTGGCTCAGCTCAAGCTGATCTCCAGATGGGGCGTGGGATTCGACTCCATCGATATCCCAGCTGCTTCGGATGCGGGAATCCTCGTGGCGTACACGCCCGGCTTTCTCAACGAAACGGTTGCGGACTACTCCTTTTCGCTCCTGTGCGCACTGGCTCGACGCGTGCACACGGGGCATCTCGAGCTCTCACAAGGCAGATGGATTCCCTCCTGGGGACACAATATCCATGGGAAGACTCTTGGCATCGTGGGATGCGGTCGAATTGGACAGGTGATGGCCAGGCGGGCCAGTGGCTTTGGCATGCGAATCCTTGCCACGGATCCTCAACCCTCTACCGAGGCACGGGCCACCGGGGTTCAGTACGTGTCCTTCGAGGAACTGCTCGAACAAAGCGACTTCATCTCGATTCATGCTGCCTCCACTCCCGAGACGAGAGGGATGTTCAACGAACAGGCACTGCGACGCATGAAACCCTCTGCCTATCTGATCAACACCTCTCGAGGCGCCCTCGTGGAGGAGGTCGCCCTGGCCAAAGCCCTGAGGGAAGGCCTGATCGCAGGTGCTGCCCTGGATACGTTCGTCATCGAACCGCTGCCCAAGGATCATCCGTTTGCCGATGCTCCCAATCTCCTGCTGACACCTCATCAGGCTTCATTCACCAAAGAGACGGGAGCATTGGTTAGTGATGCAGCAGCGCAGGCTGTTTTGGACGCGATGTGTGGAAAGGCACCCAGGTTCCTGGTGGATCCGATGGCGGTGCAATCGCCCCGGCTGCGGCTTTCGCTGAAATCGAACTAGCTTCTTCCCCCGTACATTCACTGGCCTGGTTTTCATCGACCCATGAAAAAGAATGAAGTTCGCGCCAAGCTCAAACGAGGTGAGCCGAGCATTGGCACCTGGTTGAACCTGCCCGACCCGATGGCGACATCCCTGATGGCGCGAGCGGGGTTCGACTGGCTCACCGTGGAGCTGGAACATTCCCCCACGAGCTATGAGACCGCGACCGCGCAGCTGGCGATCATCGCGGGGTGCGGCTGTGCCCCCTTCGCGCGTGTTTCGTTCAACACGCCGGAGAATATCAAGCGCATCCTGGACTTCGGCGCCTGGGGCGTGATTGTGCCGATGGTCAACACGCCTGAAGATGCCCGTGCGGCGGTGGCGGCCGCGAGATACGGCCCTATCGGAGCGCGTACGATCGGGGGACAGCTTCATGCGGCGAATTTCGATACCGATGCACCCACCTACTATGCGAAAGCCAACGAGGAGATTCTCGTGGTAGTCATGGCCGAGCACGTGGATGCGATTGAACGAGCGGATGAGATCCTGAGCGTTCCCGGAATCGATGTGGTGTTCATCGGACCGAATGATCTGACGAACTCAATGGGACTCCCGCCTGTCTTCGACACCGACCATCCGCGTTTCGTGGCTGCATTGGATCACATTCTTAAAACCGCCCGGAAACATGGAGTGGCACCTGGTATTCATGTTGCGAATGGAGCCGATGCCGCCAAGAGACGTGCCCAGGGGTTTCAGTTCATCTCAGTGGCGAGCGAGGTGGGCTTCATGATGGCGAAGGCCTCGGAGATCGTGGATCAACTCGGGATCGGCCAGGGCCGAAAAGCGACTGCCCGTTACTGAAACCGACTCCAGGAGATACCCTGTCATGAAGATCGTGGTGCTCGATGGTTATACCTTGAACCCCGGCGATCTCGACTGGGCTGAGCTTCAGACCCTCGGTTCGTGCACCGTGTTCGACAGAAGCGAGCCCCACGAGGTCATTGGCAGAGCCAGGGATGCCGGGATCGTCCTCACAAACAAAACCCCACTGCCTCGCGCGGTTCTCAGTTCGCTCCCGGAGCTGCGCTATGTCGGTGTGCTTGCCACCGGCGTGAACGTCGTCGATCTGGCGGCGGCCCGGGATCACCGGATCGTTCTGACGAACGTGCCGGCCTACTCCACAGCGTCTGTTGCCCAGCTGACGTTTGCCCTGATCCTGGAACTCGCTCATCAGGTGGGCGCCCATACGGCATCGGTTCATGAAGGTGGCTGGAGTCGATGTCCGGACTTTTCCTATTGGATGTCCGAGCAGGTGGAGTTGGAAGGGCGCGTTCTAGGGATCGTGGGCTTCGGTGCAATCGGCAAGGCCGTTGCGCGTCTTGGATCCGCGTTCGGGATGAAGGTCCTGGCCTGCACAAGAACCGGGACCCTTCCGACAGACGGCCTTGCCGAAGGGGTATCGCTGCGTGAGTTGTTCGAGCGCAGTGACATCATCAGCTTGCACTGTCCGCTCACAGAGATCACCCGGAGCCTGGTAAACCGGGAAACCCTGGGCTGGATGAAACCCGGGGCCTGGTTCATTAATACGAGCCGTGGACCGTTGGTGGACGAGACCGCTTTGGCCGAAGCATTGAGGTCCGGGAGGTTGGGCGCTGCGGCATTGGATGTCTTGGGCGTCGAGCCACCACCTGCTGACCATCCGCTCTTTGGAGTGCCGCGCTGTCTGATCACTCCGCACATCGGCTGGGCGTCGCGAGCTGCCCGATCGCGCCTCATGAGGACTGCGGTCGCAAACGTGAGGGCTTTTCTCGCTGGGCAAGTGCAGAACCAGGTCTGAACAGTTGCGGTTTTGCCTTTTCCAGCGGGCCGTGATTGGTAGCGTCCAGCCGCATGTCTTCTGGTGATGAACAGCCCCCGCTTCGCATGGCGCCTCGTGAGCCGGCCGATGCCCTCGCACAACGCATCGAGCGCGAAAACCGCGCAACCGTCTCACAACGTGAGTTCGAACTGGAAGGGTCTCTGAAACCTTACAGGGTGGGATCCGTGCCCTACCTCAACTCCGTGCCGCTTACCCGCGGGCTGGAGGAGGAAGTCCTGTTCGCCCCTCCTTCTGAACTGGCGCGCCTCCTGCAAAAGGATGAGCTCGATGCCGCTCTCGTCAGTATCACCGAAGTGCTTTTCTCCGACCGTTATGACGTCCTTGATGGCATCGCAGTCGCGTCGCTGGGTGAGGTCAAGAGCGTGTTCCTGGCGCATCGACGTCCCCTTGCTGACGTGGACGTTATCCACTGCGACCCCTCTTCACTCACGAGTGTGAATCTGCTGAAGGTGTTGCTGGCGGAAAAGGGCCTCAAACCGCGGTTTGAAACCCTGGCCTCGCATGCGGCTGCGCGGGATGTGGATTTCGCGCTCCTGATTGGCAATCCTGCGATCGAGTTTCTTCGGAGCTCGCCGCCTCACGCCATTTGGGACCTCGGGGCGGCGTGGTACGAACTGACCAGCCTCCCCTTCGTGTATGCAGTGTGGGCGCTTCGACGAGGGGTGGAGAATGAGCGTTTGAAACGGCTCCTGCGTGAAGCCCGTGACTTTGGGATGGATACCTTGGATCACATCATCACTCACCGCACCGAGTTCGATCTGGATTTTCGAAAGGATTATCTGGGTTGGCACATTCATTTCCATCTGGGTTCGGATGAACGTCGGGGTATTGCCAAGTTCGTCGCGTTGCTCAACCAGCACGGGATCGCCCCCGCCCGACCCCCGACCTTTGTCTGATCCTATCCTTTGAATCCTCCCATGCCTGTCGTGAATGCATCGTCCACCCCACCCACAGGCACCGTCCTGGGTATCGAGATCGGAGGGACCAAGCTGCAGATCGTCGCGGGGTCGGAGCTGGGGATAATCCAGGATCGTGTCCGGTTCAATGTTGACCGGGAGAAAGGGGGGGAAGGCATCCGGGCTCAAATCGCCTCCGTGCTCGCGAGCCTCGCGGTGAAGCATCAGGCCCGGGCTGTGGGCGTGGGCTTCGGAGGTCCCATCGACCGCGGCACCGGCGCAGTGGCTTGTTCCCATCAAATACACGGGTGGTCCGGGTTCGGAATCCGCTCCTGGCTGCAAGGTCTTTGCGGACTTCCCGTGTCCGTGGATAACGACGCAAATGTGGCGGCCCTGGCGGAAGCGACTCTCGGCGCGGGCTCGGGACATGACCCCGTGTTCTATGTCACTCTGGGTAGCGGTGTCGGGGGGGGACTGGTGTCAGGGCGACGCATCTATCACGGCGCAAGCCCGGGAGAGTCGGAGATAGGCCATCTGCGACTGGATCGCACGGGCATGGTGGTGGAGCAGCGATGCAGCGGCTGGGCGGTTGATCGCAGGATCCGAGATTCGGTGTCGAGACATCCAGGTTCGCTCCTGGCATCAATGGTTGCTCAACAGCCAGGAGGGGAAGCCAGGCATCTGGCTTCCGCGGTGGCTCAGGGCGATGTGGAAGCCACGAACATTTTGGGAGAAGTTTGTGACGACCTGGCATTCGCGTTATCGCACGTGGTGCATCTCAACCATCCCCAGATGATCGTTCTTGGCGGGGGACTTTCACTGGTTGGGCCGCCCTTGCGGGACGGCGTGGCATCGAGGATCACACGCTACACAATGGAGGTTTTTCACCCGGGCCCTGAAGTCTCACTGGCAAAGCTCAGCGAGGATGCCGTGCCGGCCGGTGCCTTGCTCCTTGCCTCGCAGACACTCCGAGGGGCGTAACTTCGTTCCCCATCAAGCCGGAGTGTTCCCTCATCCCGCTGACGCAGATTCTCCGTGTGCATGGCTGCCTGGCAACTTCGGGTTCCAGGCTCAAGTCATGTGCCGTCAGTTTTGGGAAAGAGCGATTGCGATGAGGATGATGGCGGCTGCTCCCAGGATCAAAAAGAGGATCTTCACCCAGCTCTTGGGATACTCGCCCGCAATGGCCCCCGTGTAGCCGTTCAAGACCACTTGGAGGGCTCTGGTGCCATAGGTGTAAGTCAGCA
>VHDG01000216.1 GCA_016871475.1 Verrucomicrobiota bacterium | reverse complement strand
GTCAGGTTCGGCCCAGTTTTGGCTCCTGGGTGAGTTATGGGCTGGGGAGCCTGAATCAGAATCTTCCCGGGTTTGTCGCGATGTGTCCCGGAGGATATCCCATCCAGGAATCCCAGAACTGGCAGTCGGGTTTCCTGCCTGGGGCTTATCAAGGGGCTTACATCAACACCGAGCACACACGGATCGAGAAACTCATCGAGCACATTCGAAACGACTTCGCCTCCTTGCCGGATCAACGGCGGCAATTGGATTTGCTGCAGCGTTTGAACCATCGGCATCAGAAAAAGCGTACTGAGGACTCGCAGATGGAGGCCCGGATACAATCCTTTGAACTGGCCTATCGGATGCAGATGGATGCAGCCGATGCTTTCGATGTCACCAGGGAGCCTGAACATATCCGCAAGATGTATGGGGAGGGTACGCAGGCGAGACAGATCCTGATTGCGAGGCGGCTTGTGGAGCGTGGGGTTAGGTTTGTGCAGGTGTGGCATGGGGCCGGACAACCCTGGGACAACCACGACGACATCGAATCGGGTCATCGAACTCTGGCGCGTCAGACCGACCAGGCTATTGGCGCGTTGCTCAAGGATCTCAAACAGCGGGGGATGCTGGAGGATACATTGGTGATTTGGGGCGGCGAGTTTGGCAGGACGCCGACCGTGGAGCTTCCACAGCCCGGTGCAAATTCAGGGAAGATCAACGGGCGCGACCACAATCATCACGGTTTTTCGATGTGGTTGGCAGGTGGCGGCGTGAAGGCGGGACAGGTTTATGGTTCCACCGATGAGTTTGGATTCGCAGCCGCTGACAAACCGGTCCATGTACATGATCTGCACGCCACGCTGCTTCACCTGCTCGGCTTCGATCATGAACGGTTTACCTACAGACATGCTGGCCGCGACTTTCGACTGACCGACGTTCACGGGACAGTGGTCAAGGATCTCCTTGCTTAGGCACCGTTCAGCCACAGCCTCGGGGTTTAGTGGGCGCGCTTGCGGCCTGCTTGGGTCATATCGCGCTGGTTTTGGGGCCACGCTCTCGCGTCGAGAGAGAGGCTTACCTGGGTCGATCACACCCTGTCGCTGCTTGAAGCTCGTCGAAAGAGTTGCCGCTCACCCAACCCTGGGTGGGTTCGAGTCTCCGCTTACGGCTGCTGATGCCAGGAGTTCGTAAACTGCGCTGCGATCAGGCGCCCGCGCCACAGTTGGAGCCCAGCCGCGTCCCATTCCGCCAGATAGAGATGACTCGCACCCTTTGCAACCAGACCGTAGTGCACTCCTCCTTGAACCCATGAAGGTTCCGCTTCTCCCTCGCTCGCGTCCAGGGTTCTGTGCTGAAGGCTTACGATCTCGACTTCCTCGCCGTCGAGTTTGACTCGGTGCCGTCGCGGCCAGCCGGCAGCCTGGGTTGCTGTGGTCATCGGCTCGGGGCGGATCGCTTCCAGAAATGCCCATCCCGACGGTTCAAACTCCCAGGCTTGGATCAGCAATGCAGATCGACCTTCGGAAGTGATCAACCGGTATTCGTTCCTCTGCCGAGCGAAGCGCTCAGTGGCAACCTCCACGGTGTCGCGTCGTACGATTCTCCATGTCAGACCTTCCAACATGCCTTGCATGCCCACTCTCAGCACGGGTGCGGATGCTGCTCTCATCTGTGCGGACGGAGCAGATCGCCAGGAGGATCTCCGATTGCCGCTGGCGATAATGCCGAATGCCACTGCGGCTGCGAGCGTAACAATTCCAATGATCCACGACTGCAAGGGCGGTGAGCCAGGCAAGGTGGGGGAGCTTTGTTCTCCGGCGGATAGAGAGGGTGTCGGCCATCGGAAGGCTATCGACAAACTTCCTCTGTTGATGTCCATGCCTCGGAAGAACTCGATCTCCTGTCCGGTCCAACTCACGACCACCATGGAACGTCCGGAACGTGCATTGAAATACCGGGCGACGTCCCCTACTTCCACCCCTTCCGGGGCCTCCCCCTCGATGGAGAGGACCCGTGACTGTCCCGTGTAATCGATCTTCAGTCGCTTGCCATCCAGCTCGACGAAGTCGCCTATTCGCTTCTCCTGTGCCTGCGCGACCGACCATGCGGGGGTGGGCTTCAACTCGGTGAACAGTTTCCATTGTTCCCCCCACTCGGTTAGTTCGTGAGAGAGGAGAGCTTCTTCACCTGAGCCACCCTTGAGATAGAATTCATTCCAGGAGTAGGTCACGCCGTCCTCTTCCACACCGAGAACGACGCGACTAACCACTCTGTAAGCTGTGCCGGCCAACTGCCCTGTGCTGCCAACGGTCAGCGGGGTGGGATTGGGTGGGGTGATTGGCATGATGTGGTGTTAGTTGAAGTAGTGCGGGACGAACCGGCTAAGGTTTCCAGTGACCAAGGCGCGGTCCTCCCGGATGCCCATGCCCG
This sequence comes from Verrucomicrobiota bacterium, assembly GCA_016871475.1. Lineage (GTDB taxonomy): Bacteria > Verrucomicrobiota > Verrucomicrobiia > Limisphaerales > UBA11320 > UBA11320. The sequence goes on along the minus strand of VHDG01000216.1, from coordinate 4,370 downwards.
CTGGTTGGTCGGCGACGATCCACAGGCCCAAGACTGGGTGGCAGCCATCAAACTTCGGGGGCGGGCAAAGGGTCTGGTGCACATATCCTTCGTCCCCATAGCTGCCGGGAGTTTCGAACACAACCTGGGCGTTCTCCACCCATCGAACATTAGCTCCCTCTCGGCTGAACAATGGTTTCCTGACGTGGTTGACGTCAGCGCGGCGTTGATCGGCATAGGCGGGGAGAAGGTAGGGACTCTGCGGGAATAGCTCCCAGAGGACGGGGAGCAGTCCCTTGCTGGAAAGAACCAGCTTCCAGGGAGGCTCCACCCAGCGTGTCGTTCCCAGCCCGAGTCTGGTCCCGAACTCTTCGTCCCACATCCATTCCCATGGATAGAGTTTAAAGCAGTGCTCTATGGGGCGGTCCTGGAGATCTATAAAAACTCCACGGGATGTGTCCCAGCCAATGTCCTCCATGAAAAGGGGGAGCGACTGCACCCCTGCCTGGAGGGAAACATCCCGCAGATAGAGAACGGTCTGTTCGTCCTCTGGATGGTTCTTGACGCATCCGAAGTGCACATGTTTCCCGCTCCATGCTCGCCATGCCTCGAGAAGCTTCTCGTGTATCGAATTGAACTGATCCGCATTTGGACGCTGGTCCTGCAGCCAGAACCATTGGGTCACGGAAGCCTCAACCAGCGATGTCGGGGTGTCGGCGTTGTATTCGAGGAGTTTTGGGGGGCTCTTTCCATCGTAGATGACATCGAACCTGCCGTAGAGGCTGGGTTCATCCCGATCCCAGGAACTTGTGATCAGCTCGCCTGCTCGCTCGGGAATGCCGAGTCGGTGCCACCATCCCTGTGCTATCGCTTCTCCTGCAGCCTCCCTGCACATCTGGTGCATCGTCCTGGCCGCCTTCTCAAGCTCTGTGATTTGGGCTCTGTCGAATTCATAGCAAGCCGACTCGTCCCAGTACGGGCCTTCATCATGAGAATGATACGAGAGGCCTGTGGACTCGACGATCTGTGCCCAGTTCTCACGAGGAGGGAGGCTGTGACGTTTCATTTTCGGGTCAGGGGCGACAGGGCCGACATCTGATGAGGGTGAGGTATGGATCCCGTGGAGGCGAGGGGGCGCATTGTTGCAGGAAGCGGAGGTTTATCAGGATCCAAAGGAGCGAAAACTTGAGCTCCGTCCGAAGCCTCCGCGGTTTGAAGGCTGGCTGGCTGCGTGAAGAGCTTGTGCCTGGCGGAGTGCCTCTGGAGTTGGCTTGGACATGTTTGCGATCGATTGGTGGGGCGATGGGAACCACAGGCCTCCGGCGAAGTATTGCCCGGTTTGGGGATCGAGTTGGTTATAGGGCCGGTGGAACCAGGCTCTGAAGTGTGCGTGGTAGAATCCCGCGCCTTGGACATGAAAGTTGTTGGGGTAGGCGAGATCAGCGCGCAGCACGGGGCGTTGATACGAAGACTCGTTACATGCAGGGATGGCACCGGCTGCCACCGTTCCGAGCAAGACGAGCCGAATATGCCTGGACTTCCTCAAGGCGAAGGAATGGCTCCCCCCGGGTGGATTCATTTTGGGGATTACACGATCAACCGATCATCGCGGCGCTGATGAGAAGGCAGACGCCGAGGATCACTGAGGCGGCTACGATGGCGGCGGCCACGTTTCGATTCCCGACGATTTCGTGGTGCAGGTTTCCAGGGGTGCAGAGGTCAAAGAGTTTATAGCCGATTATGGCCGCACCCACTCCTGCGAGGCCAAACAAGAGCATGTGGAACAATGCCTGGCCCAGGCTTTGTGCCTGCCAGGTCGTGGGGGCGGCAACCTCGGCTGCGTTGAGGCTTGTCGCGATCGACAGGAGCAGGAAGCTGCAGCAGGTCCTGCGAGCGGAGGAGTTGTGGATCATGGTTTCGACTCTAGGAGTTGGGATTGCGACGTCAATAGTCTGGACTGGCTCCGAAAAGGGCTCGAGGCGAGGCGCGAGTTGGGGGAAGAGGGCACGAGAAAGTCCCGGCGTCAGGACTGGAGGGGGCGGATTTAAACTTTTTTTGAAAAAGAAGTTGCGCACGTTCCGGCCTTTGGTATTTTCCGCGCTCCGTTTTCATCGGTCAGCTTTGAAAGCGAGAATTTGTCGAACCGATAACCAACGCTCTCCTGGAGCTGGGAATGATGGCTCGACCTCTCCGAGAACAAACTCGGGACACTTGAATTATGCCAGTCAAGACCTTTAGGCCATTAACGCCATCGACGCGCTATATCAGCATTGCGTCGTTTGACGATATTACGAAGACCAGGCCCGAAAAGAGCCTGATCGAAACGCGCAAACGCACCGGTGGGCGTAATGCCTATGGCCGGGTGACCGCTCGCGGTATTGGCGGCGGGCACAAGCAAAAGCTGCGTCATGTGGATTTCAAACGCAACAAGCACGGGGTTGAAGCCACCGTCCTGGGCGTTGAGTATGATCCCTGCCGGAGTGCTCGAATCGCCTTGATCGAGTACAACGACGGGGACAAGCGCTACATCCTTTGTCCTCAGGGGCTCAAAGTGGGCAGCAAGGTCGCCAGTGGCGACTCAGTCGCGCCTGAACTTGGGAACGCCCTGCCCCTCAAGCTGATTCCTGTGGGCATTCAGATCCACAACATCGAGCTGAGTCCGGGCCGTGGAGGTCAGATTGTGCGTTCGGCAGGTGGAGCTGCGACGCTGATGTCGCGAGCCGACGGATATGCTCAGATTCGCCTCCCTTCAGGGGAGATCCGACGGATCAACGAGCTCTGCTTTGCGACGATCGGGCAGGTCAGCAACCTCGAACATTCCAATGTGATCCTGGGCAAGGCCGGCCGAAGCCGTCACCGCGGTATCCGCCCGGTGAACAGGGGTGTGACTCGCAACCCTGTGGATCACCCGAACGGTGGTGGTGCAGGCAAGTCAAAGAGTGGTGGCGGACGCCAGCACTTGACCTCGCCCTGGGGTTTGTTGGCGAAAGGTTATCGCACTCGGAATCGCAGGAAGTTTTCGAACCGGTTCATCTTGGTGCGCCGCGACGGACGCCCGATGAAGCTCAAGTAAACTAGATTCAGCCGATATGGGACGCTCAATTAAAAAAGGACCGTTTGTGGATCATCACCTGATGGAGAAGATCCAGAAGGCGAAGACTGCAAACTCCAAATCACCGATCAAGACCTGGTCGCGTCGTTCAATGATCACTCCAGAGTTTGTGGGGCTGACCTTCAATGTTCACAACGGGAAGGTGTTCAATCCGGTGTTCGTGACTGAGAACATGGTTGGCCACCGGTTGGGTGAATTCTCATTGACCCGCACATTCAAGAAACACGGTGCTCACACGGCGAAAGCGGAGGCCAAATAGTATGGAAGTACGCGCAATCACCAGGAATATACGGATGTCAGCGCAGAAGATGCGCGAAGTGGTTCGGCAGATACAAGGTCTGCCGGCGCTTCAGGCCCAGGCCATGCTCGCCTTCACGCCTCGGAAGTCGGCCCGTTTTGTTGCCAAGACGTTGAAGTCAGCCATCGCCAACGCGGAGAACAACAACAATCTCCGTGCTGAAAACCTCGTGGTTCAGGAGGCGGTTGCCTGCACTGGGCTCACCATGAAGCGGTTCACGCCCAAGGCTCGCGGATCAGCAGGCCCCATCCTCAAGCGTACCTGCCACGTTCGAATCACCCTTTCCTCCAAGTAAACCGTATGGGTCAAAAGACTAATCCAATCGGCCTTCGCATCGCGGTCAACAAGGACTGGCATTCCAAGTGGTACGCCGACAAGAAGGATTTCGGCGGCCTGCTCGCTGAAGACCAGGAGATCCGCGGCATTCTCAAGAAGAAACTTGAGCAGGCCTCTGTTCCTCGCATTCTCATCGAGCGCGCTGCCAACCGCTGCAGGATCACGATCCTCACGGCCCGACCCGGGGTGGTCATCGGGCGTAAAGGCTCCGAGATCGACAAGCTCAAGGAAGAGCTCAACAAGTTGACGGGTAAGGAGATCTACGTTGACATCACCGAGGTAAAAACCCCTGAGCTTGATGCTCAGCTTGTGGCTGAGAACGTTGCGATCCAGCTCGAACGGCGGGTAGGTTTTCGTCGTGCGATGAAGAAGGCCCTCCAGACCGCAATGGATCTCGGGGCTGCCGGAATCAAGATTCGCTGCGCCGGCCGGTTGGGTGGCGCCGAGCTCGCCCGTGTTGAAATGTATCATCAGGGCAGCGTTCCCCTGCACACGCTTCGTGCAAACATCGACTATGGGTTCGCAGAGGCGAAGACGGTCTACGGAAAACTCGGGGTGAAGTGCTGGATCTGCAAGCCAGAGGAAAAAAAGGACAAGGCGGTTGCGTCCACCCGGACAGCTGAAAGCGCCGCGCCTGCATCCAAG
>VHDG01000215.1 GCA_016871475.1 Verrucomicrobiota bacterium | reverse complement strand
TCCGGTGCATATCGGTGGCATCCCTGTTTGATCGAAGCCTTCGGATTTACGAGGAGGTTCAGAACCCATCGGGCGGCAAGAGCCCGCGCATTCTGGGGCAGGCGAGATGGATTCGAACCCCTGAAAACCCTCGATCCTTGCTCGAAATCGGGCTGCCTGGCCATGTGGTGTCGCGGACCTTGTGGCTGGAGACGGACAATGCAGAGAACGCCCCCATCGAGCTCGATCAGTTTGAGGGTTTTGTTCCTGGAGCGAACCTTCTGTTTCAAACCCGCGGTTCGGAACCGGTGGAATTGTGCTACGGAAACAAGAACGCTGGTCGACCCTCGTACGATCTGAATCTGATCGCTCCCCAGATCCTCGCATCGCAAAAAAAGGAGGCCAGCGTGCAGGGATCTCCCGGCGATCTGACATCTCCTTCTGCAGGCCGGTGGACATCCGCTGCATCATGGGTTTTCTACGGCGCGCTGGTCCTGGTCGTGGGCGGGCTCCTGTGGGTGATTGCAAGACTGGCACCCAAATCCCAGCAACAATAGGGCTGGAAAACAGCCGGCCAGGCAACGACAGCTCACAGCGCCTGCAGGGGAAGCTGCGAGGCCTACAATCCGTCCGCCTTCTCCGTCGGATTGAAGTCTGCAATGGAGCCGAACACATACAGAGTGCTCAAGGCCATCAGGAAGAATAGAGCACAGGTGAGTACGAACCCGCTCAGGAATACCAGCCGCTTGAGCTCGTCCTCCACATTCCGGTCCCGGATGATTCTGGCCGCCCAACAGATCCAAACGGCGGGAATCAGCAACAAGAGAACCCCCCATTCAATCATGCCGTGGGTGAAAGCCGGCATCGGTTGTCCAGCGATCACCCACCACGACTCGCTTGCACCCGTTCCCAGGATCCCCAAGACCACGATGATCACCTGCATCACGGCTACCCGTGCGGCATTCTTGAGGGTGTAACGCATGAGGGTGAGCGTTCGACTCGGCCGCTTGCGGCGAGCCAACCATCCCAAAAAGGGTCGTTAAGGGGTGTTGATCAGCAGTTGTAAGCCAGGTTTGGATGCAGGGGCTGCACTTCTCAGAAGAATCGACACATGTCCCCCGCAAAGCTCACGGGTTATTTCACTCCGGTGAGACTCTGCATCCGATCCGCGATCAGCTTGTCCATCCCCTCATATCTCCGAAAGCCCTTGGGCGCTTCGAAAGACTCCGCGCCGGGAGCTGTAAGCTTCACGTCTGTGAATGTCATCTCCATCAGGTTCTCACCCTCTGGCAGCTGAATTCTCAACGGAAATCCTTTAAGAGCCGGAGCCGCCCAGATGGTGCCCTTTAGAGATGCACCTTTGGTGCTGGTGATGGAGATGGATGATTTATCGCAGGATTCCCCTGCAACAACCTCTTTGCCCAACAGAGTCTTCGTGACCGAAAACCGGGTGCCGAACTCCGCGGCTTCCTCTGGGCCCATGGGTTCCTCGGCGAAGACCTTCACGGTGGGAAAGGAGACGATGGAAACTTTTCGGTCTGGAAGCAGCACGCTGACCACGGGGTCCATTCCAGCCTGCTTGAAGAGATCGAGCGCGTCGGTGCTCATGCGCTGGGAGGTAATGCTGCTCAGGCTGACTTCTGCTCGGACCTTGCCATTGAGATAGGCCATCTGGATGGATGTGCGAATGGTCTCACGTCGTTGAGGATCCAATACACGAAGTTCGGCCCTGGCGGAAAAGGCCTTGTGACCGTCGAACAGCTGGAGCAGAGCTGGGTTGAAGCTGTTCGCTCCCCCTGGGAGTTGAGCGAGCGCGACGGAGGCCATACCGAGGAAAAAGAGGACAAACAGCGCCGCCACGGAGCCGCTAGAAGAAGCAGTCATTCGCATGCCGGGAGCATTACCGGCTACCCGGCGGTTGCTCCAGCGTATTTCTACAAGCGGAGCGCAGAAGAGTGCCTCTCACTCTCTCCAACCCGCGTCCCTCCCCCCCTTAGTCGTAATCGTAATCGAAGACACACGAGCCACCCTTTCGACCCTGCAAAGCTAATAGTCTATCAAACGTCCCTGAACTCGAGTTACTGACTGCACGAAGGAGTCCTTGGCATCGAGGACCAAGCGCCGATCACGATTACGAAAGGCGGTCGCACCGGGAAAAAGTGAGTGCGCCCGTGCATGTGGGGGGGACACGAAAGGACGGTTGTTCGCGCGGGGGAGATCTGGTATATCCAACCGCGTGCAAGCCCGATGTTTCAGTTGTATAGAGTTCCTATGTACGCCGTTGTCTTCTCCCGCTTCTCCCTCTCCCTCACGTTTTAAGCCTATGTCCCGTTCCTTCTTGCATCCTTGGATCGGCCCCTGGTTGGGGCTCCTGATCATCACATCAACCTTGTCGCCAGCCTCGGCCCAGTTCGTTCTCTCAGAGTTTCTGGCGGTGAACCTCCGCAATCTGCCTGACGAGGAGGGTGCGTTCGAGGATTGGATCGAAGTGCGGAATACCACAACAGAAGTCGCCAATCTGGCCGGATGGTACCTCACAGACAGCTCACGCGATCTCCGCAAGTGGCAGTTCCCAGCCACAAACATCCAGGCCGGAGCCAGCATCGTCGTTTTCGCGTCAAACAAAGATCGTCGCCAGCCCGGCCGCCCGTTCCATACCAACTTCCGGCTGTCACAATCCGGGGAGTTTCTCGCCCTGGTCAAACCGGATGGCGTGACAACCGTCACTTCTTTCTCGCCAACTTTTCCCCCCCAGGCCGCCGACGTTTCCTATGGGTTCGGCCTGATCACGACCAACTATTCCCTCGCGCAAGCCACCGCTCCAAGACGCGTCCTGGTCCCTTCCGCCGCCAACCTGGGCAGCACCCTGGAGGATGCGTGGAAAGGCGGCGCAGAACCGTTTAATGACTCCGGCTGGCCCGCAGCCTCGGGGGCCGCAGGTTACTCAGGGCCGGATGTTTCGCTGGTGGCAGTCGCCGACCTGGCGTTTCGTTTCAACTTCGAAGCAGCTCCGGTGGCCAACGCCATCCTGGACTCCAAACCCGCAGGCACCCCGCGCAACGGAAACAACAGCCGGGCAGTATGGACAGCCAATGCCGAGGACCGTGACTCGAGCCCAAATGCAAGATCGGGGGTGATGCAGTTCGTCGCCACCAATGCCTCACAGATCACCGTCGCTGCCAATCCAGACATCAATGTGCCTTCGGGAAGCGTTGCTTTCTGGATGCTCTCCAGCGGACTGACAGGCCCGGGCACGGACCCGGCCGCCATCCTTGACAGACGCGGCACCTCCGGTGGTCTGCTGCTTCAGCAAGGCACCGACGGTCGTTTGCTGGTCACAGCACGGTCGGGTGCATCAACGGTCCGAAACAGTTTCTCATCGGGAGCCAGCGTTGGAGACAACCGATGGCACCACGTGGCCGTTGTGTTCGATCAGTCGGCGGGAGGGACGATCTCGGTTTATGTCGATGGACAGCTCGATGCATCAGGCTCAAACACGGGGGCCTGGGCATGGCCGACCAACACGGCACTCGGAGTCGGACGTGTGTCCGACGCGACAAGCAGCATCCGGCGATATAATGGTTTTCTGGACGACGTCCGGTTCTACAAGCGCGTGCTGACATCCGCTGAGATCACCGAGGTGGCTGAAGGGGACGGTGAAATTGCCGCAGCTGAAATCCAGCTGGATCTTGCCGGCGCCATGCGCGGCATTCAGTCCTCAGCTTTTGTGCGAATCCCGTTCTCCATCACCGATCCCGCGACGGTCGATTCCCTTCTCATCAAGCTCCGTTACGACGACGGATATGCCATGTGGATCAATGGACGGCTGGTGGGACGGGGTAACTCTCCCGAGGTCCCGACGTGGGACTCAGCTGCCGTGGGAGCCCGATCCGCCGCATTCTCAGAGACCCTCATCCAGACCGTATCCCCCGGTTTGCTGCGAAGTGGGTTCAACATCCTGGCGATCCAGGCCATGAATGCGTCCGCGGCAGACCCCACGTTCTTCATCGGGGCAGAACTCTCGGCTTTCGCGATCTTGGATGAAGGCACGGCTCCAATTTTCTTCACACGTCCCACCCCGGGAGAGGTCAACGGGGCTGGCGTGCGAACTCCTGGACCTGCCATTTTGGAAACCGCCCATGCACCTCGCGTTCCCCAGGATCATGAGAACCTCCTGATCACGGCCAGGGTCGCGGAGGTGTTCACCGCGGTGTCCAATGTCGTCCTGCGTTATCGGATCAACTTTGGCGCGGAGGTGACGCTTCCCATGTCGGACGAAGGCACGGATGGTGACCTGCTTCCGGGCGACGGAATTTATACAGCACGAATTCCCGCGACCGCATCGACCAACGGGCAAATGATCCGTTACGCGGTGCTGGCTTCGGATGTGGCGGGCAATACGTCACGTTGGCCCCTCTTTCATGATCCGGTCGGCTCAGCTGAATACGAAGGCACGGTGGTCGCTCCCGAGTCCGTGCAAAGCCAGCTGCCTGTTTTCCATCTCTTCGCCTCCCCTCAAAACCTTCCTCGCGTGGATGAAGAAACGGGCGGGCGGCTGAGCGTGTTTCACGATGGGGAGCTCTATGACAACGTCTACATGGAGCTGCGCGGCAATACGAGTGCGGGCCTTCCCAAAAAGTCACATCGGGTTGAGTTTCATCGCAACAAACGTCTGCGGCACCCGGGCCCTGGGGGGAGTGTCCGGTTGACCTCATTCATCGCGGAGCACCTGGATCCAGCCTACATGCGCCAGGGCCTGAGCTTTTGGTTGCTGAACGAGACCGGCACTCCCGCCCCTTTCTACTATCCAGTCCGGCTTCAGATGAATGGCCAGTTCTACCAGCTGGCTTCCCACACGGATGTTTTGAGTGAAGATCAACTTGAACGCATGGGCTACGATCCCCGCGGAGCGTTGTACAAGGCAGTGGGGACCGTGACACCGGACCAAACAAGCACGGGAGGCTTTGAGAAGAAGACGCGAACGCATGAGAGCAACGCCGACTACCAGGCCATGGCAAGTGCCATCAATGAGGCACGAAGCATCGCTTCGCGGCGCACCAACGTCTTTGAGTTCTTCGATGTGCCAAATCTCATCAACTACCTGGTGTGCGCACGTTGGGTCCAGGAGGCCGATGACGTCTGGGCCAACATGTCGTTGTATGTCGACTCCGAAGGGGACAAACGCTGGAGGGTCATTCCCTTCGACATGAATCTGTCCTGGGGCGCGCTCTACTACGGGGATAACCCGAGCCGCAACGAAGGAGTGATCTCCATTGATGACGAGAACAAGAGTCATCCGCTTTACGGAGGCTCGCAGGTTCTTCCAGTCAGCGGCTCCCTCTGGAATCAGCTCTACGATGCGGTGATCAGGGTTCCCGAAACCCGGCAAATGCTCCTGCGCCGGATGCGGACGGTCATGGATGAATGGATTCAACCCCCAACCACACATCCTTCTTTGAGAAAATTCGAGCAACGGATCAGCGCATTGACGAACCAGATGTGGGCGGACGCTTTCATTGACCGGGACAAGTGGCGATGGCCCAGCCTGGGAGGACCTTACGGTCTGGGGGACAACCAGTGGCTGACGAATGCCACGCGAGATCTGGTTCAGAAGTTTATCGAACCGCGGCGACGCCACTGGTATGTCACTCATGCCGCGACCAATACGGCGCGGCCTATCGGTGTAGGCAACAACCGCAATGCGGGAATCCCGGAAGCTCAAGCTGAGGACGTGTTGCTGACATTTGGGCCGCTGGATTTCTACCCGTCAGCAACAAGCCAGGCAGGCGAATACCTGACGATCACGAATCCTCACTCGTTCGCCGTGGACATCTCCGGTTGGAAACTGAGAGGCGGCGTGAGCTTCACCTTTGGCGGCGGAACAGTGATTCCGTCGAACGGGGTGCTGTATGTCGTGAAGAGCGTCCCTCACTTCAAAGCACGTTCCGCGGGTCCCAGGGGCGGCCTGGGATTGTTCGTCGTGGGCCCGTATCAGGGGCAGCTTTCCTCACGCGGCGAGTCACTCACGCTGATCGATCGCTCCGGACGGACTGCGGCATCCATCGATTACCCCGGCAACCCGACCGAGGTGCAGCAGCAGCTCCGAATCACGGAAATCATGTACCAACCTGCGCCGCCAGCTGCCGGGAGCCCCTATCGCGCCTCCGACTTCGAATACATCGAGCTGCGAAACATCGGTTCCGCCGCGCTCGACCTGGATGGGGTTCACTTCACCAACGGGCTGAGCTTCAGCTTCACTGGCAGCGCCGCAGCGTCCCTCGCGGCAGGTGAGAGAACGGTTGTCGTCAAAAACCTCGCGGCCTTTGTGTCGCGCTACGGCAACAGCCCGAAAGTTGCCGGCGTATATGAAGGCGCTCTCGACAACGCAGGCGAGCGCATCACGCTTCTCGATCGCGCAGGGGAGGTGGTTCTCGATTTCACCTATCGACGTACCTGGCTCCCATTGACTGACGGACCCGGGTTCTCCCTGGTCGTGAGGGATGAGAATCTTCCCTACAGTCTCTGGTCGTCCAACGGGCTTTGGGTTACGAGCACCACCGACAGCGGGACACCAGGAGCCGGTGACCTGCCAAGCCCCCAGCTGCCTGCAATTCTCGTCAACGAAGTGCTGTGTTCTCCCCTGCCCACCCAGGGAGGCGAGTTCATTGAACTTCATAACCCCACAGGCCAGGCGGTGGACATAAGTGGGTGGTACCTGTCGGACGATTTTCTGGTACCAAGAAAGTATCGACTCCAGAATGGTTCACAGATTCCTGCAGGCGGTTACCTCGTTCTGACCGATGGGCAGTTCGAAGCCGGAGCTGCACCGTTGCCGGGGTTTG
>VHDG01000214.1 GCA_016871475.1 Verrucomicrobiota bacterium | reverse complement strand
CCCTTCCCCTCCCCTCGTAATCGTAATCGCCTCCCCGTCCTCGATGAGACGGATTGCCCAGAAGAGTGAGAACCACGGAACAAACGGAACACACGGAACAAGGAACAAGGAACATGGAAGACGGAAGATGGAACAACGAACCAAGAACAGTCTCCCAGTTCCCTCCCTTTCCGTGTCCTCAGAGTATTCCGTGGTCGCAACCCTGATCTTTCCCCATCCGCGTCATCCGCGTCATCCGCGGTTTCAATCTCTCCAGCCTCCATTCTGCATTCTGCATTCTGCACTCTGCACTCTGCAGTCTCCGCCCTCTCCCAGCATGAACAGGGAACATGGAAGATGGAACATGGAACAACGAACAACGAACAACGAACCAAGAACCAAGAACCAAGCCCTGACGTTAGCCGGGTTTTGGTTGTTCTACGTTCACAGAGTGTGTAGAGCATTCGCGCGTTGATGAATCAAGAATTGATCCAGTCCATTCTGGTATCCTATGCGGGTTTGGTTTTGCTGCTGACCTTCCATGAAGTCGGACATGCGTGGATGGCATGGAAGTGCGGCGACGATACCGCAAAAAAGCTGGGACGGGTTTCTCTCAATCCTCTGGTTCACATGGAATTCCTTGGAACCGTGGTTCTCCCATTGGCGATCCTCTACCTCGGCTCCACTGGTTCGGCAGCCGCCAGCTTCCTCGTCGGCTGGGCTAAACCCGTTCCCGTGGACGCCAACAAGCTCAAGAGCCCGAAAGTGGATGATATCCTGATCTCCATGGCCGGTCCGGCAGTGAACCTCATCCTGGCCATCCTGCTGCTGGCGCTCGCGCGGATGTTCTACATGGTGGATCTACCCGCTGCGGCTCCGATCTGCAAAAGCATGGCACAGCTCAGCCTGATGCTCTGCTTCTTCAACCTGATTCCGATCCCCCCGCTGGACGGATCGCATGTGGTGCGCGTCCTGATAGGGATGAGCATAGAAACCTATCTGAAGCTCGCCCAGTACGGCTTCATCCTGGTCATCCTCGCGCTCCAAATCCCGGGACTTCGACTCGCCCTCTACAGGGTCAACCGTAGTTGCTATCAGACCATCGCAGGCTGGTTCGGTCTGACCTGAGTCACATTCCCATGATTTGGTATCCGCAATCCACGTAGAGAACTTGTCCAGTGATCGCGGCAGCGCCGTCACTCGCGAGGAAAACACCTGTCGCCCCGAGCTCATCGGGCACAACATTTCTCTTCAGAGGCGAGTGCGCCTCGTAATGCTTCATCATGTCCAGAAAGCCGGCGATGCCTCGGGCCGCGAGGGTGTTCATGGGACCGGCGCTGATGCAGTTCACGCGGATTTTTTTCGGACCCAAGTCATAGGCCAGGTATCGCGTACTGGCTTCCAACGACGCCTTCGCCACGCCCATCACATTGTAATGCGGCACCACTTTCTCAGCTCCGTAGTAGGACATGGCGACGATGCTGCCCCCTGAAGTCATCAAGGGCGCGGCGGCACGGCTCAGAGCAACCAGGGAATAGGCGCTCACATCATGAGAAACACGGAATGCCTCCCGTGAAGTGTTCACAAACTCCCCCTCCAAAGCGTCCTTGGGCGCAAACGCCACGGAGTGCAGCAACAAATCCAGGCGGCCATATTTGGCTGCGATCTGCTCGAAGACCTTTTGGATGTCCTCGTCCTTTGTGACATCGCAGGGGAGCAGGAGGGTGTCCTGACCGAAAGTCCCGGCAAGTTCCTCCACGTTGTCTTTGAGACGTTCACCCTGGTAGGTGAAAGCGAGACGAGCCCCGGCTTTGTGCCAGGCCTGAGCAATAGCCCAGGCGATGGAACGTTTGTTGGCCACGCCGAAAACAACGCCGATTTTATCAGTGAGCAGCGACATATGAATGTGTTTGTTTGCCCGAAGGCGGGGGGGAGAATGCGTACGAAGAGCTCTTACCTGCAAGCACGAGAATCACGCACCACGCAAAGCCCTTCAGCTGTGCAGGTTGCTCGGTGGCACATTTGAAAGCCGCTCGCGCACCCACGCGAGCGCTTCGTCGAGATTGGAGAACACACCGTTCAACTGGGCTTCGAACGCTTCCTTCAAAAGAAGCCCCATGGCTTCCCCCGGGGTCACACCGAGCGGAATCAAATGTTTGCCCATCAGAATCGGCTTGGGTGCTGACTGAGAAAGTTGCATCTCGGCTGAACGGTTCCTCAGCACCTTCACCACCTCAGGCTCCACTGCCGGCCTAGGTGGACGTCCCATCGCATCCGCAGCCATCACCGCGCACAGTGCTTCGATCGATTCAGGCATCAACCGGCAAGCCAGCCGCCGGATTGCGCGATCACTCGGATTCTCAAGATGGGCCATGTGGTTCGCAACCAGCGGAGGGACACGGGCCAGCATCGCGTTGGGAGTCATCATCGAACGCAAAAAATCCTCGGCCACGCCCGCGCCGACAGACTCATGTCCAGGCGACACAACTCGATCACGCCCATCGCGCGTCTCCCGACGAGTGGTTGTGGTTTTCCCCGTATCATGCAACAGGATTGCCAGCAGCAGTGCGACTCGCGTTTCCTCATCCGCCTGACGCCAGGTCTCCAACCCAACCATCGCATCGCAGCAGTGCAACGTGTGCGTAAACACATCGCCCTCCGGATGCCATTCCGGGTCCTGCTCGACTCCTTGCATGGCTGCCAGCTGAGGGAAGTGGTCCAGCCATCCACAGTCCTGAAGGAACCGAAGTCCTATGGAAGGTCGCCGCGACCGCGAAGCCCACTTCCACCATTCTTCGCGCACTCGTTCCTTGGCGAGTTCATGAAAGGTCCCCCGAATCGATCGACAAAGCTCCAGAGTCACCGGATCTGGAGACAATTCAAAACGCGATGCGATCTGCATGCCGCGCAACACCCGGAGCGGATCCTCCACGAACGCCAGGCTGGAGTGTCGAAGTCGTCGGGCTTTGAGATCTTCGAGCCCGCCTTGAGAATCCAAAACCAGCTTTCGATGTGGATCGTAGGCCAGAGCGTTGATGGTGAAATCACGCCGTGCGCAGGCGTCTTCGAATCGAATCCCCGGATCCGGCTCAGCGATGAATCCCCGGTGTCCTGGACCGGCCTTTGAATCACGACGCGGCACGGCGAAGTCGTAGATCTGGCCGGTCCGCGTGGTGAGTTTGAGCACACCGAAAGAGCGCCCCACTTGATCAACTCTCCCGAATCGTTCCAGGGCGGCTGTGATTGCCGAGAGCTCCTGGCCGAAGACCTCCACATCGAGATCCTTCACGGGGGAACCGAGCAAGCTATCGCGTACTGCACCGCCCACGAGATAGGCCCTGGCGAACACGGGCGACGAGGTGAGAACCTCCTCCAGGTCTGGAGGGAGGGCGATGGAGTGTTCCAACGTTTGCAAGCTCACGGGCCTATCAACCCTCCACCCTGCCTCAGACGTCAACCCAGGAAATCGAATGACAGTCGAAGAATGTGGCTGTCACCCGCGTATTTCATACCGCGTGCCTATTTTCCAAGGTGACACCAACCTCTTCGCGATGGGCGGCTGTGGTTATCACTCTTCGCCTCCTGGGAGCGCTGGCGTCCTCGCCGGCCGCTGAATTGCCATGGCCGGGTGCCGGCAGGATGCCAGCGCTCCCAGGGTCGACCACCGCAAGTCTTGATCCTCAACGTGAGCTGGGGGGGTATCTCAGCTTGTTCGACGCGCGTCCGTCCCTGAGATTTGTCTGGATGCATTCGATCTCTTCCTCTAATCAGAGTGCTCAAAGCCAACACTGCTATGTCCAGGTCATCTATGAAACCGCTACTCAAGGCAATGAATCGACGTTCCTTCCTCACCCGAGCCTCTCTCGCCACTGCCACCACAGCCTGGTCGGCACGGAGCTGGAGTCAGGTCGCCAGCGCAAATGAAGATGTCCGTGTGGCGGTGGTTGGGTTTGGAGGTCGAGGCAAGGATCATCTCGGGGGGCTTGGCAAGGTCCCAGGTGTGCGGATCACAGGGTTGTGCGATGTGGACGAAAAAATCCTGAACAACGAGGTTCAGAAACGCCCGGGTGCAAAAGCCTTCGCAGACATCCGAAAGATGCTCGAGAGCAAGGACGTGGATGTCGTGTCCATCGCCACGCCCAATCATTGGCACGCTCTGGGGGCCATCTGGGCGATCCAGGCCGGCAAGGATGTTTATCTGGAGAAGCCCGTCTCCCATAACGTCTGGGAGGGGCGCCAGATCGTCCATGCAGCCCGCAAGTACGGGAAGATGGTTCAGACAGGCACCCAATCGCGGTCCAGCTTCGCCATTCGAGAGGCCGTGGAATGGTGCCGGAAGGGAAGCCTGGGCAAGATCCTTGTGGCTCGCGGACTGTGCTACAAGCCCCGTCGCAGCATCGGGAAGGTGGACGGACCTCAGCCCATCCCGGCGGGGATCGACTACGATCTTTGGTGTGGCCCGGCACTCAAGCTGCCTCTGACGCGCAAACAGCTGCACTACGACTGGCACTGGGATTTCAACACGGGCAACGGCGATCTCGGCAACCAGGGCATCCACCAGATGGACATCGCCCGCTGGTTCCTGGGCGAGATGGAGCTCTCGCCGCGAGTGATGAGCGTGGGTGGACGCGTGGGCTACGTGGACGATGGAAACACTCCGAACACACAGATCGTGTTCCACGACTACAAGAAGGCCCCGTTGATCTTCGAAGTCCGCGGGCTACCCAAATCGAAAGCGTTCCAGACTGACAAGGAGTGGAGCGCCAACATGGACAAATACCTGGGGGGCAGCGTCGCAGTGATCGTGCATTGTGAGGGCGGCAACATCCTGATTCCGAACTACCACTCGGCCGTTGCGGTGGACACGGAAGGCAAGGAGGTCAAGCGATGGCAGGGCTCGGATGATCATTACGCGAACTTTGTGAAAGCGGTCAGAAGCCGGAAGCACACAGACCTCAACGCGGACATCCTGGAAGGCCACCTGAGCAGCGCCCTTTGCCACACCGGCAACATCTCCTATCAGCTGGGTGCACAAACATCACCTGAGGACACCCTTGAGCGGATCTCGGCCGAGAAGGACCTGCAAGAATCTTACGGCCGCATGGTGGAGCATTTGTCAGCCAATGGTGTGGTGACCTCCAAAGACCGGCTGAAGCTGGGGCCGATGCTCAGGATGAACGGCAAGACCGAACGGTTCCGCGGAAACGAGGCGGCCAACCAGCTTTTGACAAGGCCCTATCGCGCTCCCTATATCGTACCAGCAAAGGTTTAGTGTGACCGCACCGGCAGAGTGCCCGCCCCCCACATCCAAGGGAGCGATCCGCCTCGCATCCATCGATGCGTTTAGAGGCCTGGTGATGTTCTTGATGATGGCGGAGGCACTGTCGCTGGGAAAAATCTCACAAAGCCTGCCGGAGAGCGGATTCTGGAAGCTCCTGCATCATCATCAGGAGCACGTGGAGTGGGTGGGGTGCGTCCTTCATGATCTCATCCAGCCTGGGTTCTCGTTTCTGGTCGGCGCAGCCATGGCTTTTTCCGTCGCCAACCGCACGAGCCGCGGGCAATCGAGCCGACAGCTTTGGATGCATGCCGTGGGACGTTCGCTGGCTTTGATCTTCCTGGGGGTCTTCCTTCGCTCGGTAGGCCGGGCACAAACGAATTTTACCTTTGAGGACACGCTCTCGCAGATCGGGCTCGGCTACCTCTTCCTGTTCTGGCTCGGACCCCGCAGTCCGAAGACCCAGTGGATTGCTCTTGCGTCGATCCTCATCGGATACTGGCTGCTCTTCGCGCTCTATCCCCTGCCCGGTCCGGAGTTTGACTGGGCGGCGGCGGGTGTGGCGAAGGACTGGCCTCACCACCTCAGCGGATTTGCGGCCCACTGGAACAAGAACACCAATCCCGCCTGGGCCTTCGACGTGTGGTTCATGAATCTTTGGCCTCGCGAGAAGCCCTTCATGTTCAATGGCGGCGGCTACTCGACGCTCAGCTTCATCCCCACCCTTGGCACGATGCTCCTGGGCCTCATCGCAGGCCGCTGGCTGCAAACCCTCACGCTCCCCAAAGAACGTCTCCAACGTCTCGTCATCGCCGGCATCCTGTGCCTGGGTGCGGGATGGCTTTTGGGTGCAGCGGGTATTTGCCCGGTGGTGAAGAGAATCTGGACGCCGAGCTGGACTCTTTTCAGCGGAGGCTGGTGTTTTCTCTTCCTGGCCGGCTTTCATGCGCTGGCCGATGTTTGGGGCAAGCGTGTTCTGCTCTTTCCGCTGATTGTCATCGGAATGAACTCGATCGCGGCCTACTGCATGGATCACCTCTTTGCGGGGTTTATCCGAGGCTCGCTGCAAACCCACCTTGGCTCCGGGATATTCCAATCTCTCGGACAGGCCTATGAGCCGCTTCTTCGTGGGGGAGCCACCTTGCTCACCTTGTGGCTGATCCTTTTCTGGATGCACCGGAGGAAGCTGTTCCTGAAGCTCTGACGCAAGCCAGCATCACCCGCCAGATCCGGCAGGGGTTGTCACTGATCAGGCCATCGACGCCGGCTTGCAACAGGCGGCGCGCTTCCACGGGATCGTTGACCGTATAGACGAACACCTTGAGCCCGCGGCGATGGGCTTCTCGCACAGAGACCCGATCGACTTGATGATTCCAAACCGCGAGCTGAAAGCCAGAGTCTCGGATATCGTCGAGGAATCGCGCGTTCAAGAGTCTTTGTGCAACAGCCAATCGGCTACCCCGCCAAACCGCAGGCGGCCCCAAAGCTCCCAATAGCTGCTCAGAACTCAGTGCCCGGTAGCGACGCAGGTATCCCCAGTCAAATGACTGCACCACGGAAAACGGAACGGCTCCGAGGCGGGAGAGCGTACGATTCATC
>VHDG01000213.1 GCA_016871475.1 Verrucomicrobiota bacterium | reverse complement strand
GGGAAATTGAAAGACACGCCGTTCGCAATCCTCCAACCCGCCAGGCTCACGTCTTGATTTCCTCGATTGTAGAGCTCGATGAACTCGTCATCGTTGTCACCACTCACAGGAGCATACATGATTTCGTTGATCACAATGTCGCGCCTCAAGCGCCCGCTGTTGGCCGTGCCCGGGGTGGAGGTTGTCAGTTCGTGAAGCGGACCTTCCCCATCCGGAGATCGACCCTGGGAAACCCCGCGTGAGGAACCAAAGATTCGAACAGCATCAATCACCCGCGTGTTCGAGGCGTTCACCAGGAACAGGGTTTCACCCCCCGAACTCAGCCCAAAACCAAGCTCTGCCTCGGTGAAGGAAACGCGGCCCCTTGCAGGAATCCGCGTCCCGGGAGGGATCTGAAACTTGTTCGTCGATGGGCTGTCTGAAAGAAAAGCTCCGGAAAGATCGATCTCCGCCGCAGTCGTGTTGAACAACTCGACGAAATCCGTCTGCCCGATGCCTGGGTTTGCCATGATCTCGTTGATCTTTACTCCTCGTGCCGGCTCGTAACCCACTCCGTCCATGGTTCCCGGCGATCCCCCCTTCACGTCGCTGGCATCCCAACCATGATGACGAAGCTCTCCATAGGAGGGGCGGGCAAGAACGATCGAGTGGCCGGTGCCGTCAGCTGCAATAGGCCACGGATCCTGGCTCTCATATTCCACCTCGAGCAGGATTGCACCGAGCTCGTTGCGAAGGCGCAGTGTCCCAAGGTCATTTGGGATGTTGTTGCTGTAAGGCCCCAGAACGCCCCGGAGCCCATACGCGAACTCCATGTCTGCAGGCGACTTGGCGATCACCAGATAGCCGCCTCCGGGCAGGATCGTATTGGTCGGAAAAGTATAATCGATGTCACCGCTCAGACGGTGGCCGCTGAGATCCTCGAAGTAGGGCTGAGAATTGAAGATCTCAACAAACTCGAGACTGCGGCGATCCGGTCGTTCAGCAGGCCGATACATGATCTCTGAAATGGTGAGGCCCGATCGGCGGCTGCTGGGCCCCGGGGGTTCGCGATCTGAAGGTTTCACCTGACCCAGCGACTGCCCGGTGGCATCAGCAAAATCCCGGAACTTCACGGAGGTGGGTTGACCGTTCGTCGTTCGGCTGCTCGCGGACAAACCCAGGTAAACGAATTCAGGCATCAGAATGTTCGCCGAACTGACCGGGCTCCAGTTCCTGCCATCCGTGCTCGCGTGCCCTGTGAAAACGTTGCCCTGACGCTGGAGCCGGAGCCAGGTATGGGGGTAGTTGACCGGAGTTAGACCCGCGACCGTGGCGTCCTTGCCCGCAGCGTTGCGGGATTGGAAGATGGTTCCATTGATGGAAGGCGTGGCAAACACTGCGGCATAACGGCCCGTGCTTGAGAGATCGTCACGCGCCATCAGACCGCCCTTGCTCAAAAGCTCCACCAAGGAAAACGACTCCACGCGAACCTGATAGTCAAAGTTGCCTCGAACCAGCATCCACTCGAATAGAAACTGATCGGTTCGACCTGCAATATCACGGCCCGTTGCTGTCACGTCGTATCCATTGCTCCCCACCGTCGTGACGGTTCCCAGTGAATTGGTTGCACCGACAGAGGTGGTGTAGCTGTTCCGAACTTGGAAGGCGAAAGCGGCACCCGGCTCTGTCTCCAGCCCAGCCAGGTCCTGAACGCCGTTAATGCGAAGTGAATAGGATGCTCCGAGAGTCATCGCTGTGGTGCGCAACCGGACCTGGGAAGGATCCAATGTCACCTGTGCACCCAGGATCTGCACTCCATCGATGGAGAATTGGGTGGCAGCAGGTGGCCTCACCGTTTCGGAGAAGCTTACGAGCAACCCATCCGTTCCGATGGAAGCAACGGAGATCACGGCGGGCCGAATGGTATCAGGAGTGATGGTGAGGAGAGTTTCACCTGAAAGGGTAGACCCCGCCTCCGAAGTCACCCGGCAACGGTATTTCTTACCGCCGTTCGCCGCCTGAGTGGCCGCGCTGAGTTCCAGGACCGGTTGGTTTGCTCCAGCGATTTCCACCCCGTCCTCCAGCCACTGATAGACGAGTGGGGACTGGTTGCTGGAGAGCAGGCTGATGAAAGCCGGGCGTCCTTCCAACACACTCAGGGTTGGAGGGGGTTGGACAAAAAAACCAGGGACAGCCACCGCGTTGGTGCGGAAAGGAATCAAACGACCCGGCTTACCCGTGGCTCGGCCAGGAATGGGACTCTCCAGGGTGTCGTCAGGAATCAACCACTGGACGTCGATATAGTCCGCACCCGTGCCTTCCCGGTGGATGGCCTCGATGTAGTAACGTCGACCCGAGAGCAGGGTGATCGGTGCAGATCGCTGACTGGGAAAGGCTTCGAAGTTTTTGAGCCCGGAGGGCGAGGGGGTGAAGGCAATGCGTTGACGATTCCCAGGGGTCTCATCGGAGCTTAGGTAAAGTTCCGCCCAATCATCCGCCGCGACGGCGAAAGTGTAGGGCCCGGTGATGGGCGGAAGGACGAACCCCCGCAGACGTTGAGCATAACCGTTCACCGTGCTGCCGACGGAGAAGTTAAGCTGGATGCGGTTGGTGTTCGGAACCTTCGACAGGAAGTCTGCTCCCAACTCGAAACCAAACTCGTTGGTGCTCAACCCGAGCCATACCTCCTGAGCGACACCGTATCCCGTGGTCTGGGCGGCGCTGCGATATCCGACCGCGAGGTTTGCAATTAAACCGATAATTACCAGGCACTTATAAACGGATCGGTGGGGGATTTGTTTCATAGGTAAGAGCTATAGGGAAAACACGAGGCTGGACGTGGGCAAGGCGGCACGTCATGCACGAGGGATATAACACGCACTACTTTCAAACTCGGCTGTTAGGGTTCGCGGGTGAAGTTACTTCGAAAGCATACGGAATCAAGCCAAGACTCCCTCCCAGATAGGGTGACCTCGATCTTTACCCAGGCGTTGGACTTGTCCACCTCTTCGGACCGGTGGGGTGAGGCCAGGCTCAACCGGCAGGCCGGCGGGACGCCAGCGCTCCCAGCCGGTCGTCCTCCGCCCATCAGGGTGTAACTCCCCCTCTGGGTGTGCCTCAGCTATCAGGGTTCTACCGGGGAAACCCCGTCGGGCGGATGCTGGAAACACGTCTCTATCGGGCAGGAACGCCGTCGGGGGCATTCCTCCATCCTTCCCTCTGCATTACCGCTTCTTTGCGGTCATGACAGACCGATCAGCCGCACAGGGGCGAATCTCCACGCTGTGAAATCCTGCTTCCAACAACATGGGTTCCAGCTCGCTGCGGGCATAACACTTGCCCTCTGTGATGCACATCAGAAGGGAGGAGTATTGCGCGACCGGTAACGGACCCGTCTTGGCATCGTTCAAATGCATGTCGTGTATCAGCAACACCCCCCCGGGCGTAAGCGATTCAAACGAACGCTTCAGCAGTGTTCGTAGTTCCGGCTCATCCCAGTCGTGAAGAACGTTGGATAAGAGGTGGACATCCGCTCCGACCGGCCACGCGTCACGAAACATGTCGCCGGCATGCACCGTGATCCGTTCACCGAACCCGCGCTTCTCAACACTGGCCTTCGCGATCGCATCCACCGGAGCCTTCTCAAGGATCACAGCGGAAAGCTCCGGATTGGCAGCCGCCAGACAGCAGGAATAGATCCCCGAGCCTCCTGCGACATCCAGCAGGCAGGTCCTCCCGGTCAAACTGGTTGCCCTGGCAAGCGCCTGTCCCAGATAGACGCCTCTGGAGTCCATGGCTGCCGTGAAGTCTTTGGCGAACGTTTCGTGCTCCATCGCAGCTGCCCAGGCCTTTTCGTCCCTTAAACTCGTCCAGTTGGCGGGCTTTCCGGTGCGGAGCACCTCCAGAAAATCGCGCGCCACGGGCCGATCCTTCATGCCAGCATAATACGGTGCCACGTACCACTGTGAGTCAGGCAACAGATGTTCCCGGGCCAGTTGGGTCAGGTGGAACAAGCCGGAACGTTCTTCGATGAGTTCAAGGGATTTCAGCAACGTCATCATCACATCGCTCGGACGCTTCTGGGTTCCCAATCGCGAGCAAAGGCCCTCGAGACTTAACGGGCTTCGATCCAGCTGCTGGAACACATCGAGGTGCACCACTGCGGTGATCAGAAGGTCGATGGCATAAAGCCCGTCACGCATGCGGTAGAGGGCCAGCGGATCTGTCGAAGGTGCGGAAGTCATGCAACCTGGGGTCGTGTTCATGCCGCAGTCTATCGTCCTGACCACCGACTGGCCCGCTAATTTCGTGCCGCCAGCCTCACGCTTCACGGTGACACCCAGGATCCGGACTGTTCCGCGGCTTATCTCGGGGTCCGGGCTGCAAACTTCAGGGTGAGGGATTCGTAGCCCATGATTCTGCGATAGGCCGATTCTTCCTCCACACGCTCTTGCGCCTTGAGGATGGTGATTTGATCCACCCGTTGGACGCATTTGTCCAACAGCGTGCGAAGTATCAACCGGGCATGCGCGGCCCCGAGACACAGATGGGCGCCAAAGCCGAACGCAAGATGTGGGTTGGGCTTGCGGTCGAGGCGGATTTCATCTGGGGAGGGGAAAACTGTTTCATCACGGTTGGCCGATGCCCAGCAGAGCGACACGCGACCAGCCGCCTTGACCGGAATACCATGAACCGAGGTGTCCACAGGACAAACCCGGCCAATGTGTGTCAGCGGCGTGATGACCCGGAAGAACTCCTCTCCGGCATGGATGACCCGCGAAGGATCCTCGCGAAGGAACTCCAGCGCAGATGGTTTCCCCCCCAGGTATGCCAGCGCCGAGGAGATGGTGTGGATGACGGTGTCGCGTCCTCCTGCGAAGGTGAGATTGCCGAAGCCCATCATCTCCTCCCGGGTGAGGGGGCGTCCCCGAAACGTTGCGCGGGTGAGCGCGCTGAAAAAATCCTCGCCAGGGTTCCGTGCCGCTTTGTCGAACTGCTCATGGAGATAGGCCTCCAACGCGCTTCCCTTGGATCCACCGTCCCTGAAGACATGTATGCCCCAACCGACCCACGTGGCGGCCTCGGACTCGGGAATATTGAGAAGATACGTCAAGGCGTGCGACTGGATGGGCAGCGCGAACTCTCTGACCACCTCGAGACTCTCGCGTTGAAGCGCCTCACAGAGCATGCGTTCAATCAGGGACTCCATTTGAGCGATAACCGTCGGATCCTTCGCGCGGGCAAAGAAGGGCTCGACGATTCTCCGGTAGTCGGTGTGGTCGGGAGGGTCCGTTTCGACAGGGAGCTGGCGCATCGATCGAACGTCCTCTTCCGACGGGATGGGGACGCGGAAAGGCGCATCGGAGCTGAATGTCTTCCAGTCCCTGGCTGCCTTGCGGACCTCCTCATGCCGGAGAATCATGGGGACATCCTCTCCCTGAAAGTTGCACGCTAGAACGCCATCTGAGCGGCGTTTCTCTCGAAAGGGGTCTGAAGATTTTTCCATGCGACGGCCGATTGTGCCTGCGCTGGTTGTAGCGATCTCTCAAGTGGCGCACAAGACAGCAGCACGAGGCGCTCAGGCTCTTGTGGAAGGATCAGATCCCATCAGGCCGGAACAGCCCGGGCTCAAGCGCGGCATTTTTCGCAAAATCCAGCGGCGCATCCCCGACTCGGCGAGGTTTGCTGCTAGCGGTTTAACCAGCTGAGAATGGTGCGTGTAACG
This sequence comes from Verrucomicrobiota bacterium, assembly GCA_016871475.1. Lineage (GTDB taxonomy): Bacteria > Verrucomicrobiota > Verrucomicrobiia > Limisphaerales > UBA11320 > UBA11320. The sequence continues at coordinate 1,174 of VHDG01000213.1, read as the reverse complement.
AGCTCCGGGGCATCTTGATGAACCCAGTGGTCTGCCTCAGGGACGGTTACCAGGGTCAGATCCTTTTCCACATACTGCCAGTTGCCGTTCAGCGCGGCATGCCCGAGAGCTTTGTCCTTCAGTCCGTGGAGCATGAGGATCGGGCACTTCACAGGGGTCACTGGGGATGTGTCCTCGGTGTAGGGTTCGCGTGGATAATTCCGCTTGTAATAGTTGAGCATCGCTTCGAGGTCGGAGCGTTGGAAGGCCTCCACGTAGCGCGGCTTGGCTGCGGGATCCTTGATCCAGAAGGTCAATCCCTCGGCAGTGAGATTGGTGTGGGCTCCCTCCTGCTGGAAGCGCCGCGCGTAGGCGGAATTCCTTTGCTGATCCGGGTTCCGGGCCAGTTCCCGGTTCAATCCGCGGGGATGGGGGAGGTTGAGGATGATCAGCTTCTCGGTCATCTCGGGGTGGGCCATGGCAAAGCTCCACGCCACCATCCCACCCCAGTCATGGCCTGCGATCACAGCACTCTCGCGACCCCGTGCGCGTATGACTGACCCCACATCTGCGACCAGCAGTTTGATGTCGTAATTCTCAACGCCTTTGGGTCGATCGCTCAGGTTGTAGCCACGCTGATCGATGGCCACAACCTCGTGGGTTTTTGAAAGCGCCTCCATTTGTGTTCGCCAGGTCAACCAGCAATCCGGGAATCCATGGATCATGACGATCAGCGGCCCTTCGCCGATCCTCGCGTAGTGGATACGGACGCCGTTGTTGGTCGCATAGCCGTGGGAAACCTTTCGCTCAATGTCCAGCAGGGCGCCGCTCGATCCGGCTACGGAACAAGGGTTGGCCAGGAGGGTGGCGGCGATGAGGAGGGCGAGCCTCATGGCCATTCGAAGGAGCCCTTCGCTACAACCGGACGGATGATGCAGCGCGTTGCGGGAGACCGTCTGGGAAGTGTTGCAGGGAGTCATGGGACAGTGCTGGTTTTAAGCGGCCCTCAGCGCACGCCTCGATGAGATGGCCGGTGGGGGGAGGCGATCACATCGATTTTGCCGGCTCCGGGCCGAGGAGTGGAAGCTTCTCCCCCTTCAAGATGGCGAGGAACTGCTTCACGGCCGGTGTGAGGACTTTTGATTTCTTGTGGATGGCTGCGAGCGGCCGATGAATCTGGACGTCCTCGAGCTTC
>VHDG01000212.1 GCA_016871475.1 Verrucomicrobiota bacterium | reverse complement strand
GGCCAGCCCGATGACATTCGAGGCCTTAGCCTGCTCCTGGCTTCCGATGCCTCTCGGTGGATCACCGGCGCATTGATCCCAATGGACGGAGGCAACCTCGCTGCAAATGCATCAGCGACGGTGGGCAAGGCCCTCGCACAGGACCCTTCGCCAGTAAGGGAACGATAGGAATGCCATCCCGCTTTTAAATCAACCATCCCACCAACAGACGCATGTCCTCCGGCTCCGACTTTCCGCCCCCCGAATCATTGAGACAGCTATACCGGGTGATGCAACAGATCCGTCTGACGGAAGAGCAGCTGGCGCGCTGTCATCAGAAGGGGCTCGTGCACGGGGCTTGCCACACCTATGTGGGGCAGGAGGCGGTCGCTGCCGGAGTCTGCCTGCACCTAAGGGAGGATGATGTGGTGTTCAGCACCCATCGTGGACATGGCCATGCCCTCGCCAAGGGGCTCCCACCCTTTCAACTCATCGCGGAACTCTTCGGGCGGCTCGATGGATGTTCGCGGGGACGCGGTGGATCCATGCACTTGTTTGCTCCGGAGATTGGTCTGATGGGAACCAGCGGCATCGTGGGCCCGTGCATCCTTCAGGCCGCCGGCGCTGGATACAGCTTCAAACTCTTCAAGACCCAACGGGTTGCCGTCGCGTTTTTGGGAGACGGCGCGGTGAACAACGGTGCGTTCCACGAAGGGCTCAATCTGGCCAGCATCTGGAAGCTCCCCGTCCTCTTCGTTTGCGAAAACAACGAGTTCGCAACGGAAGTTCCGTTCCACTACTCAGCCGGCAATCCCGGTGTCGCCAATCGCGGCGCCACCTACGGCATCCCGGGAGTGGAAGTCGATGGAAACGACGCCGTCGCCGTTGCCCGCGCAGCGTCTGTGGCCGTCGCCCGCGCACGCGCCGGCGACGGACCCACGTTGATCGAGTGCAAAACCTATCGCACCCGACCTCATTGTGAAGGCATGGGCGATTATACCTATCGCACCCGAGAGGAGGTCACAGCGTGGCGGGAGCGTTGTCCCATCAAACGCCTGCGAGGCGAGATCGTCGCCAAAGACGCGGCAATGAAACGAGCCCTGGATGACATCGACTCGGCAATTCAGAAAGAAGTAGCTGATGCGAGTGCGAAAGCGGAGAAGGCACCCTGGCCCGTGGCTGGCGAGGCCCTCTCTCATGTGTATTCCGCACAGTCAGGCGACCGCGTGACGAAACCGGCGCCGGGCATCGAAAAGGCTGGAGGCCGTGAGATCTCGTTCGCGGGAGCAACCCTCGAGGCCCTGGACTTCGAGATGTCGCGGAACCCTTCCATCTTCGTGCTGGGGGAGGGAATCGGGGAACGCGGAGGAAACTTCGGGACCACCACCGGGCTGTTCAAGAAATACGGGGCGGAACGACTGTGTGACACCCCCATCTGCGAACGGGGGTTTGTGGGGCTGGGATGCGGAGCCGCGATGACCGGGACGCGGCCCGTCATCGATTTCATGTTCATCGATTTCCTCAACGATGCCTTTGGCGAGATCATCAATCAGATCGCCAAGATGCAATACATGAGCAGCGGCCGGTTGAAGATGCCGATCCTGCTGCGGGGCTGCATCGGCATCGGGCACAGCGCGGCGACACACCACTCTGGCAGCTACCATTCCATCTATTCCCACATCCCCGGGCTGAGGGTCGTCGTGCCCTCAACGCCCTACGATGCCAAGGGCCTCTTCACTCACGCCCTCCGTTGCAACGACCCGGTGCTGTTCCTGGAACCACGCGAACTGATGTCTCTGAAGGGTTCGGTGCCGGCAGAGGACTATGAGATCGAGTTCGGCAAAGCCCGCGTCGCCCGAGAGGGCCACGACGTGACCATTGTCGCCCTCGCTCTGATGGTGCATCGCTCCCTCGAAGCCGCCCAGCAACTCGCGAAGGAAGGCATCTCGGTCGAGATCATCGACCCTCGCACGGTCTCCCCGCTCGATACCGCCACCATCCTCGCATCGGTGAAGAAAACCGGCCGCCTCCTGATCGTGGATGAGGCGTTCACCCCGTGCAGCCTCGGAGCCGAGGTTGCCGCGCAAGTGTCGGATGCCGGATTCGACGACCTGGACGCGCCGATCCGCCGGCTCAACGGCGCCTTCTGTCCCACCCCCTACAGCCCGAACCTGGAGAAGGCGGTGATCCCGCACGTGGAAGACATCATGAACGCAGTTCGTGACCTCATCGAAGACTGATTCAGCCAACTCACAAACACATGAACCTGTTTGGTACAGCAGCCTTGATCATTAGGCTTCCCCGACCTTCCACCCCCTCCCGGCATGCCCACTGAGATCATCGTTCCGAGACTGGGCTGGTCGATGGAGGAGGGTGCGTTCGTCGCCTGGCTCAAACGCGATGGCGATCCCGTCGCCGCGGGCGACCTGCTGTTCAGCATCGAGGGCGACAAGGCGGTGCAGGAGATCGAATCCATCGACGCCGGCATTTTGCGCATCGCCCCCAACGCCCCGAAGCCGGGTGAAAGCATTCGGGTGGGACAGTTACTCGGGCATCTTCACGCCCCGAACGAATCACCTTCGCGGCGTACGGAACCCGCGGGGTCCGTCACCCCATCAAAACCTGCAGCGCCGAAAACGCCGAAAGACACCCCAGCCAAGCCTTCAACATCCGCAGCCGGCGCAGCTCCCGTGGTTCCCGCGGCACCCGCCGCGGCAACCGGCACTCGTGCGCGCGTTGCAATCAGTCCGCGTGCGCTCCGTGCGGCGGCTGAACTGGGAATCGATTGGACGGCTGTGCGGGGCGCCGGCCGCAGTGGTCGGATCCGAGAGAAGGATATTCGCGCCGCGGCGAACACCGGCGTTGCAGGCCGAAGATTGGACACGGCTTCACCTTCCATTTCGCAGACGCACGAAGGGCAGCCAAAGGCGGTCTTCTTTGGCGAGATCCTGATGCGACTCACCGCGCCCCATCATGACCGGTTTGTTCAGACACGTTCGTTCGACGTGCGGTACACCGGGGCCGAAGCCAACGCTGCGGTCTCCCTCGTGAACTTCGGACTCGATGCATCGGTGGTCGCAGCCGTCCCCGATCACGAACTGGGTCAGGCGTGCCTGAACTACCTCCAGCAATTCGGGGTCAACACGGACCATGTCGCGCGCTGTGGCTCGCGCCTCGCCACCTTCTACCTGGAGGTGGGCGCGCCACCACGGCCTTCGAAGGTGATCTACGACCGTGCGGGCAGCGCATTTTCAGAACTGAAGCCCGGGCAGCTTGATTGGGAAAGAATTCTCGCAGGCCGCCAATGGCTTCACTGGACGGGCACCGCGCCAGCGCTTGGGCCCGGGCTGCCGCAGGTGGTCGCCGAGGCATGTTCGGCTGCGAGGCGCCTGGGTGTGAAGGTGAGCTGCGACCTGAACTTCCGCAGCAAGCTCTGGAACCCGGAAACCGCACGCCGCGTGATGACACCGTTGATGCGCGATGTGGACGTGCTGATCGGCAACGAGGAACACATCGCCCTCGTCCTCGGCGTGGATGCGGGCCGGACCGCTGCAGGATCACCGCCCGCTCAGCGCTGTGAGCAGATAGCCGCCGCGCTACGAACGCAGTTCCGATTCAGCGAGGTGGCCATCACCCTGCGCGAAACCAACGCGTCCGACAACCTGTGGCAGTGCCTGCTGGCAGATGCAAACGGCTGTTCCCTCAGCCGCTCCTACCCGGTGGCCTCAGTAGACCGGATCGGTGCCGGCGACGCCTTCGCCGGGGCTCTCATCTACTCGCTTCTCACCGGGATGCGAGGCCAGGAGGCCATCGAGTTTGCGGCGGCAGCGGGCTGCTTGAAGCATTCGATCCACGGCGACTTCAATCTCGTCTCGCGCGACGAGGTGCTCGCCGTGGTGGGTGGGGATACCGGAGCGCGTGTACAACGATGAGCAAAGAACGATCCAAAGTTTTGGTTACGGGTGGTTGCGGGTTTATCGGAACCTGGGTTCTGCGCGACCTGCTGGGAAGGGGTGCGGAAGCTGTGGTTTTGGATTACGGGGATCGCCCGGAGCGATGGCGTCGGGTGATCGGCGATGCTTGTGAGAGCATACCTCTCGTTCGCGGAAATCTGCTCGATCGCAAGCTGCTCGCGGATCTGTTCGAACGTCACGAGATCACCCACGTCATTCACCTCGCGGCCGTCCTGACTCCTGGCTGCCAGAACGATCCCTGGGAAGGCTGTCAGATCAATGTGCAGGGCTCCGTGGCATTGCTGGAGGAAATCCGCAGGAGGGTGGACCGGATCCGCGGGTTTGCCTACGCCAGCTCGGTCGCAGTGTTCGGCGATGAACCGGATCATTCCAGCGGCGGCGAAACCCACGGAACATTGCCGATGAGTTTCTACGGCGCATTCAAGAAGTCGCTGGAGCTCATCACCGATCAATACTGGCGGCACTTCCGGATCCCGTCTGTCGGCATTCGTCCGCAGGTCGCCTACGGGCCCGAACGTGAACTCGGGCTCACGGCGGGACCCTCGCTCGCTGCCCGTGCGGCGGTGCGCGGGGAGCGTTACCGCATCGCGTACTCCGGGCGCGTCGGATACGACTACGTGGAGGACGTGGCCCGGGCCTTTGTGCGATCTGCGCTGGAAACGCCGTCAGGCGCACACGTCGTCGACCTGCCGGGGGAGTTTGCGGACACGACCGATGTCGTGGAGGCGATCCTCCACGCTGTGCCGGAGGCCAGGGGTTCCATCACGGCGGATGGGCCACCCATCCCTGCCGGTGAGCCGCCCCGGCCGCATTTCATTTCGACGCTGTATCCTGACTGGAAGACGATGCCACTGAGGGAGGGCATTCGTCGGACCGTGGATTTCTACCGACAGAAACAACCCACCCATTGAGGTTTCATATGACACACCGCGAGATGCATGAATCGCATGATGACTGCCGCCAGGAGGCCTGGAGCGGCGAGCGTGACAGGAAGCCCATGTCATCCGTCCTCCTGCTCGTCCTTTGCCTGACCTTCGGAGGGAAGTGTATGGCGGCACCTCATGTTCACGACCTGTCGTTGCTCGTGAGCCCCACCCTGCCCTCTGTGTGGCCTGTGGGAATGATGCAACATTCCGTGACGCCGAACCGCACTTTTGGCCCGGGGGCCTACCATCGCGACCTGATCGCCATCGACGAACACACCGGGACGCAATGGGATGCTCCGGCTCATTTCGTACCCCCGCCCGACTCTGGCCTGCCTGGAGCGGGCCCGATGGGGCTCATCACCTCGGAGAAGGTTCCAGCGTGGCAGTTTTGCGGAGAAGCCTGTGTGATTGATGTATCCGCCCAATGTGACACGGCGACCAACGGAGGGAGCTTCCTGATCACGCCCGATGTGGTGAAGGCCTGGGAGAGGAGCCATCGACCCCTGCGGTTTGGGGATGCCGTGCTTTTCCGGAGCGACTACAGCGATCGCTACTACAAGCCGTTTCCGAAGGGAGAGCGTTTTGTGCAGACAGCGTTGCGCCAGCAGACTCCGGGCTGGCCGGCACCGACTGCGGACACGATGCGGTATCTGGGCGGGCTCGGGGTTCGGATGCTCGGCATTGATGGCGCCAGCATGGGGCCGTTGCCGAATCTTGCGGTGGCCACACACCAGGCGGGCGGACAGCTGGGAATGATCTGGACCGAATGCCTGACCGGCTTGAGCAAACTGCCAACGACGGGTTCCTTTCACGCCTTCCTGCCTGCGAAACATGCAGGTGGGTCCGGAGGAGAATGCCGGGCGATCGGCATCACGGAACCGACACTCGCCGCGCGTTTGATCGCGAACGCAAAAAACAAGCGAGTCATCGACGTTTCCGTGACGCTGGACGAAGACCTGCCGATCACCTGGCCCGGGCATGGACCCGGGGACGAGGCACCCCGCTACATCGCAAAGACCCTGAATCCCTTCAGCCGCATTCGAGGCCCATACTTCGCAAGAACCCATTTGCTCGATGGCCTCGTGGGAACACACGTGGTCCCACCCAGCTTCTCGTTGCCACCCGCCGGGTTCCAGGCATCGGGGTATTCGGCTGAGGTGCAGGGGGTGCTGAAAGATTACGAGAAACAATTCGGGAAGCGCGGAGTGAGCGACCTGACGATGGAGAAACTCCCCTTGGAGCAGATGATGGGCGAGGTTCATCTGGTCGATACCGCGTCACTCATGGGCACGACAGCCCAGAAGGACTGGCCAGCCTCTCCGATGGTGACGGCGGACTTTCTCAAGAAGCACGAGAGCGCCGGTCGGCGGTTTCGTGCAGGCGAGATAGTTCTCTTCCGTTCGGGTTACACCGACCAGCATTTCGCGCCCCTGCCGGATCAGCCGCAACCGGATCGCTTGATAGCGGCGCCGCTGGCGGGCACGGCCGAGGGTTGGCCTGGGATTTCAGCCGAGGCGATTGCCTATCTTGCCGAGCGCGGCATCCGTTGCTTCGGGACGGACACACCCACGATGGGAGGGGTGGATCCGAAGCAGGCTCTGCGTAGTAACTGGATCGCAGCGAGCCGGGGCATGCTGCCGGTGGAGTTTCTCATCAACTTGAAACAGGTGCCGAGCAGCGGGTCATACTTCATTTTTGCTCCGATCAAGATTCAAGGCGCTCGCGGTGGATACGGCCGGGCGATCGTGCTCCACGACACGGGGTCACCATCGTCCCAGTGAGCATAAACTCCGAGCTGTCCAGACACCTCAGATTGATCCAAGTGGAACTCGCAGGGATAGCCGACTGAATAATCCTGGGAAGAGGAATGAGAACCGCGGATAGCGGGGATTACGCAGATGTTCAGAAGCTTATGGCTGCAGGCCCATCCACCCAGTGGGTGGAAACACCTGGATCGGAAGTCTCTTCATTATCCGCGTCATCCGCGAAATCCGCGGTCTTC
>VHDG01000211.1 GCA_016871475.1 Verrucomicrobiota bacterium | reverse complement strand
ATGTTGCGCTCTTCGAAATAGGTCGGGTATTCCAGCTTCAAAACAACCAGATCAAGGAGGAACGGCGGTGCGCCTTGATCATGACCGGAGCGCGCATGCCTCGATTCTGGAAGGGCGAATCGCGCGATGAGAAACGCGAGTTTGTGGACCTGAAGGGGGCGTTGGAGGATTGGTTCGACCGGATGGGTCTGCGGGGCATCCAATACGTGGCACGCACAGCGCCGGGCCAGGCTTTTCTGGAAGCAGGGGACATCCTCCTGGGGAAACAAACCGTGGGACAGCTGGGGCAGCTATCTCCGGTCCTTGCACGGCAATACGATTTCCGCGACGCGGTGCTTGTGGCGGAATTGAATCTGGACTGGTTGCTTCATCGTCGAAACGCGACCCGATCCTTCAAGCCACTGCCTGCTTTCCCCAGCGTGCGCCGTGACATCGCCATGCTGGTCCCCGAGTCGGCTTCGCATGAGGCCGTGCTGGCGTCGGTGCGCCAAGCCAAGCCGGCCAACCTGGAACAGGTCGAGCTGTTCGATGTCTTCCGTGGCAAACACGTTCCCGAGGGGCAGAAGAGCGTTGCCTACGCCTTCACCTACAGGGCAGCGGATCGAACCCTCACTGATCAGGAAGTGAATGCCGCCCATGAGAAAGTCGTTCAGCAGCTCACAACATCCTTAAAGGCCTCCATCCGTTCCTAGGCCACCCCTGCCATGGCTCAAACCGCTTCCATCGTTCGCCGGTTATTGCATCCAGCAAAAGGGCGTGTCAGCCCGGGTCGGAGTTACAATGGGCGCGCCGCCGTTCAGCTTGCGCTCCTGGCACTCCTGGCGGCCATCGTTCACGGGCACGGAAAACTTTCCCCGGAGCAGATCGCGGCGCTCCCTGCGCCAGCCTCGCACCCGGTGGATTTCAAACGAGATATACAGCCCCTCCTCGAGCAGGCCTGCGTGAAGTGCCACGGCCGCGGAAAACAGAAAGGAGGATTCAGCATTGAAAGCCAGGCGTCCTTCCTCAAAGGAGCCGACTCCGGGCCGGTCGCGGTCGCCGGCAAGAGCGGTGAGTCGCTGCTGATCGAGACGGTCTCGGGTCTCGACCCGGATAACGTGATGCCGCAAAAAGGGACCAAGCTGACTTCAAGCCAGGTCGGGCTGCTGAGGGCTTGGATTGACCAGGGAATGAACTGGCCCGAGGACGTGAGCTTCGGCAAACGCCCTCCAAACAACCTGCACCCGAGAGCGGTGGAACTCCCCACGGCGACGCAGAATCCAACCTCGCAGCCGATCGACAGGCTCATGACCTCCTACTGGCTGAAAAAGGTTATCCAGCCGCCTTCACGAGTGGATGACCGGACCTTCGCCCGTCGGTCCCACATCGATGTGCTGGGAATTCCGCCATCGGAAAACCTGATGAGCGATTTCCTGAAGGACTCGTCTGAAGATAAACGCGAGCGTTGGGTGGGACGATTGCTGGCCAACAGACAGGCCTATGCAGCGCACTGGCTGGCATTCTGGAACGATCTTCTCAGGAATGATTATCGTGGCACCGGTTACATCGACTCCGGCCGAAAGCAAATCTCCACCTGGCTCTATGAAGCCCTGGTTTCCAATCTCCGCTACGACGCGTTTGTCCGCTCCCTCATACACCCCACGGCAGAGACCGAGGGATTCTCGAAAGGCATTGTGTGGCGTGGGGATATCAACGCCAGCGAGCGTCCACCCATGCAGGCCGCTCAGAACATCGCGCAGGTGTTTCTGGGGGTGAACCTCAAGTGCGCATCCTGCCACGACAGTTTCATCAATGACTGGAGCCTCGCAGATGCCTATGGGCTGGCGAGTGTTTACTCTGACGAGCCCCTGGAGTTGGTGGAGTGTGACAAGCCCACCGGGAGGAAAGCCGTCGTCAAGTTCCCCTACCCGGAGATTGGAGGGTTCGAGCCATCCATGACCCGCACCCAGCGCACCGAGCGGCTCGCAAGCCTGATGACCCGGAAGGAAAACGGCCGAACTCCCCGGACTCTGATCAACCGGCTATGGGAACGACTGATGGGCGCTGGGCTGGTTACATCGGTGGACGATATGGACCAGGCGTCCTGGCACCCCGACCTTCTGGACTGGCTTGCTGAGGACTTCGTGGCAAACGGCCATGATATTCAAAGGGCGCTGCGATGGATCCTGACCTCAGAAGCTTATCAGGCACCAGCAGTGGACCTGGGTGAAGGCGAGCAACGGGACTTTGTTTTCAGGGGCCCCGGGATTAGGAGGCTGACTGCGGAGCAGTTCCGGGACTCGCTCGGCTCGCTCACCGGGGTCTGGCATGCCGAACCATCGGCCGACTTCGATCTCGCAACAGGAGGTGACACAAACCTGGAGCAGAAGGTATCGCTGCCTCCGAACACCCGCTGGATCTGGCCCACCGCCGGGGCTGCCACCAATGCGACGCCAGGAGATGCGTGGTTCCGCAAGACAATCTCCCTCACGGGCAATCCCACCAGCGGGTTCATCGCGGCCACGGCGGATGATTCCTACACTCTGTTCGTGAACGGCAAGGAGGTTATCAAGGGCAAGGACTCGAAACGCGCTCAGTTCGCCGATCTCAAACCTCACCTCAAGGAAGGTGACAACCTCATCGCTGTCCAGGTGTCGAACGCAGAAAAAAAAGAGCCCAAGGGCGCCCCCTCCCCAGCAGGTCTTCTTGTGTTCGGCAGAATCGAGGCGGGAGCCACGACGATGGATATCGCCACCGACAAAACCTGGTTGTGTCGCACGAATATCTCAACGGACTGGCGGCTCGCGGACTATGGCGCCGACCAGTGGAGACCGGCGGCCGAAGTAAGCGAGTTGGATTCGGATCCCTGGAAAGGAAAGACTCTTCTGACGCGCGCCATCAGCATGGCCGCGATGCACGGCTTCATCCGGGCCAGCCTCACCCCCGCAGACCCCCTCGCATCCGCCATGGGACGTCCCCCGCGCGAACAGGTGGTGACGTTGCGCTCATCAGCAGCGACGACGCTCCAGGCTCTGGAGTTCGCGAACGGTGAAACCCTCAGCCGTCTTCTTAAAGAAGGAGCCGTCAAATGGCTATCGAAGCAAATTGAGCCTGGCCAGCGCCTGGCGGAATCCATCCTCCGCGCCGGTCTCCACCGAACCCCGTCAGAGTCGGAGCTCCGCGTTGCCACTGAACTGCTCGGTGAAAAGCCCGGCAAGGAATCGGTGGAGGATCTTCTCTGGGCGGTGACAATGCTGCCCGAGTTCCAGTTGATTTACTGAAGGTCCACCACATCCCCGGCCTGCAACGTCGGATCGACCATGCGTTTAAGGAAAACCTTCATGTCGATGGGATGCGCGATTCCTTGTCGCACCACAACAATTCGAGTCGGCTGCGTAAACCTCTTGTATCGCGCTTGAACGATGGCCTGGCTCAATGTCAGTCCCGGGCTCCAGGGGACCACCGGACTTTCAACCGCTCCACGCACCAACACCGTCACCCGGCGTTGCTCGGCCTGCATGGCGGCCTGCATGGCTCCCTGCTGATAGGCTGTCTGCGCTTCGGCACGCGCTTTGGACTTGCTCGTGCAGCCGGTGACCCCCGACGCGATGAGGATGGCGACGGCTGCCAGACCCGACGCGGCCCGCCAGACGAATCTGGTCTGCGGGCGGCTGCGATTCGTCATTGTCAGCATGATGTCGGAACCTCCTGGAGAACCTCGATGCAATGAGGGATCGCCTTGTGAACAAATCCCAGGCACTCGACTGCTCCGCTGGGCTTGCCAGGCAGGCAGATGACCAGGGACCTCTCGACAACAGCAGCAAGGCTTCTTGATAGAATTGCGTTGTACGTGATCTTCATCGACTCCAGCCGCATCACCTCACCGAAGCCAGGCAATTCCCGGATCGCGATCTCCCTCACGGCTTCAGGAGTCACATCCCGCAACGCCACCCCGGTCCCTCCGGTGGTCAGCACCAGCGTAGCCCCGCGCGCGATGTGTTCCTTGATCGCGCGCTGGATGTCTCGCCTCTCATCGGGCACCAAACTGTCACACGCAACCTTCCACCCATAACCCTCCGCAGCCTGTTTCAATGCAGGCCCCCCCAGGTCGTCATAAAGGCCCTTCGATGCACGATCAGACACGGTGATGATCCCTACGAGTATCGCCATAAAGTCAGTTGGTCTTGTTACCGCGCGAAAACTCCATCGCCACTTCGATCCTTGCAAGCAAATCGATGCGACGAACGTGTCCGGGGGACGACGGATCCATCGGCGGTTTCTTTGATGGCGTTGCCTGGCTGGCCTTGCGAGCCCGGATTTCCCACACTACTCCGCTCATCGACTCAGCCCGCATCGTCGCCGTGTGATGAGGGCTGGAATCCGCGCTGGGTGTGATTCGCACAGGAAAAACCCCGAGGAGGATGGCGCCTCCCTCGAAAACAGGCCCAGGTATGAAACAGGGCCCGGCGGCTCCGCGGCCCTGCGATGGGGGATCAGTAAACAACCACCTTCACCTGTTTGGTAAACTCCTCAGCTGACAGGTCACCCTTTGCGAAAGCACTGATGACAGCTTTCGTCGCCCGGATCATGAGAGTACCACCCTCGTCTTGGACACGATCCTGCTGAACAGTCACATGAGCCACTGACTCACGAGGTTCACCCGGTTTCCTTGGCGGTTCCTCATCCGAATCAATGTCAGGTCTTGGCCCCACGCGGACTTTCTTGACCACTTCCTCGCGCACTTTTCGAAGGTCAGGTCCCCGGACGACGACGACCAGTTCTTCATTGGATGCGAGGTGGCTCATATTTGACGCGTGTTTCAAAGCGTGGGTCAGGTCGCGCTTGAGCGCAGCAACCTTCGTTGCGTCGTATTCCTCCGCAGGCGGGCCCTCGGTGAGAAACACCAGCCGGTTCCCAGGGGCCTTTTTACCGCCGAACAACTCGGCTCGTGCCTCACGCCAGGCATTATCCTCCTTCTCGTCGTCAGACGCCTTGGCAGGAGTTGTGGAAGCAACCAGTGGAAACCTGACTTGAAATGTGAAAACAGCTCCGTAGCCCTCCAGATACATGGGTCCACCGCTGCTGACGCGATCGTTCGCGGATTGATACCCGCCTGGAAAGAGGTCCGAAGCACCTTCGGAAAGTTTGCCCACGACCTTGCCCAGAACCCTTCCCATGACGCTCAAATGCTCCTCCATCTCCTTCAACTTCTGTCCCTCAGTGGGAGCAAGAGGAACCACGAGAGGATTCATCGCCCTGATCGGACGCTGGCGCAAGTGCCCCAACTGCTGATCCAACCGATCGAGACCCGCGCCGAGCCCGCGATGAACCTCGCCGACTGCGACATCGAAGGCCTCGCTGGCTTTGCGCACTCCCTTCTCAACCTCTTCCGTCCAGCCAAACGCAGACCGATCCTCACGAAAGCGATCGTCCGCAGCGCCCTTGCGTATTTTAGGAACCGGAGTCGGGAGAGGCTTCGGCTGAGCCACCGCAGGAGGTGGAGGAGGAGTGTCGGGAGCACTAGGCGTCAGCGGGTCCGCGAGCAGGCTGGATGCGAAACCCAGCAACAATGCCACGCCGCCAGCCATGGCGGTTCTGCCGATCCGCTGGGATGGAATGAAGGTCGAATGAGAGGGAGTCATAGGTTTGTTCTTAGTGTTGATCGATCTCTGGGGTTGAAGGAACTCGTTCTGCAGCCAGCGACGCGAAGTGGGCCAGAGTCTCACCCGCTGCCTGGAATCCATCCCTGGCTTCCCACGCCGCAGCTACGAGCTGGCTTTGGACCTGGGAGAGCCTCTCAGCCATCCGCTCGTCGAGTTCGTGAACGGCGGCCTCCAGCACCCGGCGATCCAGCTGCCGAGCTTCGGCACGGATGACAGCTGATTCTCTCGATAGAGCCGTTCCGAACTCCTGTCGAAGTGCTTGCAGTTCCCTTGCCCCCCACTGAGCCCTCGCGATCCACCCGCCCGCCATGCCGAGCATGAAAACGATGGCCGCAGCGGCAGCCCAGCGCATCGCCCCGGCCTGGGGCGAAGGTCGCCTTCTTGGAGCCGGCGGGAATGTCGAGGTGAGGTATCCGGCTGCCCCGCGCCAACGATCGAACTTCTCAGAACAAACCTCGCAGTGCGCAAGGTGTTCCTCCAAAACTCGACGTCGCGAAGGTTCAGCTTCTGAGTAAAGCAGATCCATCCAGTCTTCGTGGGTGGGGTGTGTCATAGGTTTAAATCCTCGGCAGCGCCTGATCCCGGACGCGCGGGCAATCGACGCCGTTTTTCAAAACATCGGGCGGCCTGGTCCAGGGCCTCGACCATCCTTGATTTCACGGTTCCCTCCGGAATCTGGAGCAGCTCGGCGATCTCGCGAAACTTGAGGCCTTCAAAATGCCGAAAAACCAGCACCTCGCGATGAGCCGGAGAAAGACTTCGGAGCACGTCTCTCACCACCTCTGCATGCTCGTGCGCGATCAAGGTCGAATCCGGCCCGGGTGCATGCACCTCGGCTTCGTGTGCCGATAAACACTCATCATCGCAACCCGCTGACAATCTGGGCTCTCCACGACGCGACCGCCTTCTCAACTCATCGTGGCAGAGATTGAGTGCAATCCGCCAAAGGTAGGTGGAGAACTTCGCACGAGGTTGGTAGGAGGATCGCCTCGAGTACAGACGGACGAAGGTCTCCTGAGTGAGATCCTGGCCTGCATGTACATCACCACCGAGCATTCTCTCGCACAGCCTGGTGATCGGCGCTCTCCAGCGATTCTCCAGAAGCGCGAAAGAGTTCGAATCGTCAAGGTCGCGCACCCGGACCATGACATCCTCATCAGCCATGTCACCCAGACCGAACCAGTTCCTAAACTCGATGATGCCCATTGCTTCCATTGTCAGCTCACCACTGCAGGTATAACGCAGTTAACGGGA
>VHDG01000210.1 GCA_016871475.1 Verrucomicrobiota bacterium | reverse complement strand
AGATCCCGTGGACCATCGCGTCGTAGGTCTGCCACGCGAACCCGCCAATGGTCAGATTGTAGAGCACGTGATGGGAATGTCCCCCTGCCCCTCCGTGAGTGTGGGTGGCGCTGAGGACGATGTTGGCATACGAATAGTACGGACGAAGCTCCTCATCCGCTTGAAGCCGATCGTGAACCCCTTGGGTGATCGCGTGAAAAACCTGGCCGGTATCCACCACCACGAAGGCCACTCTCGGGGAGTTTGCACCGCGGCCCGCAGCAACAAAGGCGCGGGCCCATTGACGGTCATGGATGCCGGTTGATCTCTGATCACCCTCCGCGTAGCCCATCATTCCGCCATCCGCAGCCGGCCCTGTGACGTCATGCATCCCCCGCCCAACCAGGTAAGGATAGAGCACGTTGTTGGACTCATCTCGATAATAGTCCTCGATCCGAGTGCGGCCTGTATTCGGGTTGATCGAAGATGCGTCCGCTGGGTTAAGAGGGTTCAGGGGACTGTTCCCCAACTCATACATGTCGTCGATCCCATCCCCGTCCGAGTCCAACGGATTATCCTTGGGAATCCGGGTGACCCGGTAGTAGCTACGCGATGCGGGAGGGGTTCGATCTACCAGGAGTCCGGTGGGACCGGATCCTTGTCCCATATGGATGGGAGTCGCCACGCCACCCGACAGCTGCACCCGGCTCAGGATATGATAGAACGCGGGGCCCGACTCATGCTCCACCACGATCCTGCCGGATTGATTTTGGATTTTGGTGATACGAAAAGACTGAGCCTGGGAGGACAAGCTGCTCACGGCTAGAGCGAGGAGCCCCAGCAAAAGAAATCCGGAAACATGGGAAGCTCGCGATCTGGTACGCATGCCCCAGACTATGCATGCCCGCCGGGTTCCAAGCAATCTGGACCCTTGAGAAGAGTGACCCAAAACGGTCACTTTTGGGCTCTCATTTCAGATTGTGTGGTCTTCAATCCATGGATTCTACTCCCATGAACCATATGAAAGGAAATGAACTCAGGTGGTTGAGGATCCTGCTGCTCGTTGCTCTGGCAGTACCCTGCCACACTCATGGCGACTCCCCTGCCCTGAACGAAACCTGGCCCAACTGGCGCGGGCCGTTGAGCAACGGTACTTCCCCGTCAGCAAGGCCACCCATCCGGTGGAGCGAATCGGAAAACGTCAGATGGAAAATACAACTCCCCGGTGCAGGCCACTCCTCCCCCATCGTCTGGGGCCATCGTGTTTTCGTTCTCACAGCAGCCCCCATCGGTGAAGCCAAACCAGCGGTTCATGACTCCGCGCCGGGGGTGCATGACAGCGTGCCTGTGACCCACGTCCATGAGTTTAGGGTCACCGCCCTGAACCGCACCAACGGTGCCACCCTCTGGTCAAAGGTTGTCTGCGAAGAATGGCCCCACGAAGGCGGTCACACCACCGGAAGCCAGGCCTCTGCATCTCCGGTCACGGATGGTGAGCGGATTTATGCCTTCTTCGGCTCTCGAGGCCTTTATTGCCTCGACTTCAACGGCACCGTCCTCTGGACAAACCACCTGGGCAAGATGAGCACCCACCACGCACATGGAGAAGGAAGCTCCCCCGTCCTCCACCGTGAGCTGCTCATCGTGAACTGGGATCAGGAAGGCGACTGTTTCATCCGCGCATTTCACAAGGTCACAGGCCGTGAAGTCTGGAAAACCAAGCGTGATGAGAAGACATCCTGGTCCACCCCGTTGGTTATCGAATGCGACGGGAAATCCCAGGTTGTGGTCGCTGCAACAAAGCGGGTTCGGGGTTATGACGTGGATACCGGGCATGAGATCTGGCAATGCGCCGGCCTTACCGACAACGTCGTAGCCTCGCCCATCTATCACAAAGGAATGCTGGTGACGGGAAACAGCTACTACGTGCAAGCCATGATGGGAATCCGGGTTTCAGGCGCCCGCGGGGATGTCACAGGGTCCGAGCATGTGGCTTGGAAACTGGGTCGCCTGACGCCGTACGTGCCTTCGCCGATTCTGTACGGGGATCGAATGTATTTTGTCCGACACAACCAGAACGTCCTCTCACGGCTGGACCCGCAAACGGGCCAGTTTCTGGGTGAGCCTTTACGATTGGAAGGAATCCGGGACTTCATCTTCTCAACACCTGTGGGTGCGGGCGGCCACATCTATGTCACAGGCAGGGATGGTTCGACGGTCGTGCTGCGTCACGACGAGAAGAACGAGATCGTGAGTTTGAACCAGCTCAAGGATTCCTTCAGCGCGACGGCTGCCGTGGCCGGCTCGGAGATTTTCCTCCGAGGCGAGCGCTTCCTCTATTGCGTGGCAGCCCCGTAGGAGAGCGATGTTCCAACACGCGTGATTGCCTGAGTTCCCCATTTCTGTTAAGGATCGCTCCACTGTGATCCCCGTTTGGTTCCATTCGATGCGACGATCAGCTTGCTGCTTCCTGTCGTTTGGATTTGCGGCGCTTTGGGCAGAGGCCTCTGTGCCGGTGATATCTTTCGAACGAGAGATTCGGCCGTTGCTGAAAGCCCATTGCTTTCATTGTCACGGCGAAAACGACAAACCCAAAGCTGGGGTCGACCTTAGGCTGAGGAAACTCATGGTGGACGCTTCCACCAACAACCCAGGCCGCAGGATTGTCAAACCAGGGCATCCCAACGAAAGCAAACTCCTGGAGGTGATTGAGTCAGGGGAGATGCCCAAGGAAGGCAAGCCCCTGCCGGCAGAAGCGGTGTCAAAAATCAGGCAGTGGATCGAGCAAGGAGCCCCCACGCTCCGCCCGGAACCGGATCAACCACCCCGCTTCTTTATCACCGAAGAAGAGCGATCTTTCTGGGCCTTCCAACCCATCCGTAAGCGCACACCCTTGTCTCCGACGAAGCCGGGCCCTTCGAAGAATCCCGTCGATCAGTTCCTGCTCGCTGCTCTTGAGCAAAAGGGACTGAGTTTCGCCAATCCGGCCGAGCCTCGGGTTTTGATCCGCAGGCTTTCATTCGATCTCACCGGCCTGCCACCCGAACCCGAGGATGTGGAAAAGTTCGTATCCGATCCCTCTGACGCATCCTACGCGAGACTCGCAGATCAGTATCTTGCTTCACCGCACTTTGGAGAACGATGGGCCCGGCACTGGCTCGACGTGGCCGGCTATGCGGACTCCAACGGAGGGGGCGATACCGATTCCGAACGAAGCTGGGCCTGGCGATATCGCGACTACGTCATCCGCGCGTTCAACTCAGACAAGCCGCTCAACCAGTTCATCATTGAACAGCTCGCGGGCGATGAACTCATCCAACCGCCCTTTGAGACCCTCGGGGAAGGCGACCTGGACAAGCTCATCGCCACCGGGTTTCTCAGAATGGCCCCGGATCCAACAGGCGATGGCCCGGCAGACGCGGATCTAGCCCGCAACCAAGTGATCGCAGACACACTTCAAATCGTGTCCTCATCCCTGCTGGGACTCACTGTCCAGTGTGCCCAGTGCCATGATCATCGATACGATCCCATTTCGCAGGAGGACTATTACGCGATGCGCGCGTTCTTCGAACCAGCGTTCGACTGGAAACGCTGGAAAAATCCTGGTCAGCGCATGGTGTCGCTCATGGCGAACGATGATCGGAAGCTGTCGCAGTGTATCGAGCAGGCCGCAGTCCAGATCGACAAGGAGGCTCAAAAACTTCACGACGATCTGATCGAAGAGTTTGTGGCGAAGCAGCTCGAGCTGGTGCCTCCGGAGCAGAAGGAACCCGTGATGGCCGCACGCAAAACCCCTGCTGCGAACCGAACGGACGCTCAGAAAAAGCTGCTCCGAGAGTTCCCCACCTTCCAGGACCACATCATCCTGGGCGAGATCAACCCGGAAGGCGCAAAAAAGGTGGCTGCCGTCCGTGAGCGCGCGACCCAGGAACGGGCATCCAAGCCGCCCGACCCAATGGTTCATGCGCTGGTGGAGGAACCTGGATCCACACCGGACACCTTTCTGTTCCATCGTGGCGATCACAAGCAACCCAGGGACAAGGTGTCGCCGGGCGCGCTGGCGGTCCTTGGGGATGAGGCAAGGATTTCGACATCGGCACCCACGAACACGGCCCGCGGCACCTCTGGCCGACGACTCGCTCTTGCGCGGTCACTCGTCGATGGCAAACACCCTCTTCCACCCCGAGTGCTTGCGAATCGATTGTGGAGCCACCTTTTTGGAAGCGGCATCGCACCCACGCTTGGAGATTTGGGTTTTCTCGGAGAGCGTCCTTCGCACCCCGAGCTCCTGGACTGGCTGGCTTCGGAACTCGTGGATGGAGACTGGAAGGTCAAACCGTTCCTCAGAACGCTCGTCCTGAGCGCCGCCTACCGTCAGAGCTCTGCAAACCCTCGAGCGGCGCAGGTCGATCCGGACAACCGTCTCCTGGGAAGGTTCAGGCTGCGTCGATTGGATGCTGAAGCCCTGCGGGACAGCTGGCTGGCAATTTCGGGCAAGCTCAACCCCAGGATGTTTGGCTCCCCGGTTCCGGTGGCCTTCAACAACCATGGGCAAGTGGTCGCGGGATCACAGATGAGAGATGGCAACGGAGATCCCACCGGGGCGGGCGGCCTGGGAACCGAGGAGTTCCGTCGAAGCATCTACCTCCAATGGCGACGAACCATGACGCTCGACATGGTGGAGACTTTCGATGCGCCGGCGATGACGCCCAACTGCGAGATCAGACCGACATCCACAGCAGCAACGCAGGCGCTCATGCTTTTGAACGATCCGTTCATCCTGGCACGATCCGAGGACCTGGCTGCACGACTTCGAGGCGAGCACCCGGGGGATCTTAGAAAACAGATTGACCGTCTATGGCGGCTCGGGCTGTCTCGTCCGGTCCCTCCCAACCTGCTGGAGCAAAGCCTCGTCTATCTGGCTGAGCAGACGGAGAGCGTCCGGCTACGGACCCCGCCGAAGACGCAGGCGGGTGCCAAGACGGATACAGCGTCAACACCCGATCCATCCTTCCATGCCCTGGCGAGCCTTTGCCAGGCCGTCATCGGATCGAATCCGTTTCTTTATCTGGACTGACCCATGAATCCGCACCCAAGAACGAATGGCTTCTGTTCCCGGCGTCATTTTCTTCAAGCGAACTCGTTCGGGCTTGGGGGCACCGCCCTGGCCTGGATGCTTCAGCGCCAAGGCCTCCTTGCCGAGCCCGCACGGCCGGAGCTGGAGAGAAAGTCGTATGATCTGACGCCCAAACCCCCGATGCGGCCCGCGAAGGCTCGGGCCATGATCTCCATCCTGATGATCGGGGGCCCAAGCCAGATCGATCTATTTGATCCCAAGCCCAAGCTTAAGGAATACGAGGGCAGGAAATTTCCAGGTGAGCTGAAATATGACAACGCCGGCCAGGCCAGCGCGAAGGTTCTCCCTGCCCTTTGGGACTTCAAACCCAGGGGGCAAAGTGGGACAGAGATGTCGGACCTCCTGCCGCACCTCGCGAATGTGGCAGATGACATCTGTGTGATTCGATCCATGCACACCGGAGTGAACAACCACGGACAGTCGCTCTATGCCCTGACCGGTGGCCGCATTTCGGCGGGAGCCCCCACGCTTGGGAGTTGGTTGAACTACGGATTGGGCTGTGAGAGCCAGGACCTGCCTGCTTTCGTCACTCTCACCCACCCCAGCGGCGCTCCCCTGCTCGCCGATCACAACTGGAGCAGCGGCTGGCTCCCATCCGTCTATCAGGGCTCCGTCATCCGTGCGAGGGAACCCCGCCTTCTCAACCTGGACGCGCCGGATCATCTGAGGGGGGAAGCCCAAGCACGGCAGCTGGACCTCCTGAGATCCATGAATCAGGAACACCGACAGCTTCACCCGGATGAACTCGATCTGGAGGCGCGGATTGCGAGCTTCGAACTCGCGGCCCGCATGCAGCTTGCGGCCAAGGAGGCCATGGACGTCTCACGAGAGAGCGAGGCCACACGAAAGCTGTATGGTTTGGACAACGAGGTGACCCGCGACTATGCGACGAGGTGTCTGATAGCCCGCCGATTGGTTGAGCGAGGCGTACGCTTCGTCCAGGTGATCAACAACGGGCAGAGTTGGGACCACCACAGCGGCATCCAGAAAGCCTTGCCAGATCTATGTGGCCGCACGGACCAGCCCGTTGCCGCACTCATCCAGGATCTGAAATCACTCGGGCTGCTCGACAGCACACTCGTCCACTGGGGAGGTGAGATGGGACGGCTTCCTGTGATTCAAAACGATCTGGGCAAGGAACGCGTGGGGAGAGATCACAACACTTATGGGTTCACGATGTGGCTTGCTGGGGGTGGGATTCGGGGCGGATTGGCGTATGGGGAAACTGATGAATGGAGCCATCATGCTGTGAAGGACATAGTGACCCATCACGATTACCACGCCACGGTGCTGCATCTCTTTGGACTGGACCACAAGCAACTGATTTACCGGCGAGCAGGTCGCGAACTGAGCCTGACAGATGGCAAGCAGGCACGGGTGGTGGATCAGATCCTGGCTTAGTGCCCGGATTCACAGAAAGGTGCAGGCATCACATTCGGCTGCTCCACGTCGGGATTCCGTTCTGCAGCCAATGTGATGTCTCAATCCATCCCACACCCGGCAGGACCCGGCTGCGTCCAGGCATCAGGGTGGAGATGGGGACACCTCGTCTCATGGGACTGTGGATCTGTGAGCGGCGCTGGGGGGCTGAATCAGCACGTCAAACCATCCGAAAAGCGGAGGTGGAGCGGTGCATTTTGGTATGCCTTGCGAAGCGAGGACCAGCCACCGCTGGACGGCTCATGAATGGTGAAAACTTTTATCGTTTTTTTTGAACATTCTTGTTGCAACACCCGCCTATCAGAGCTATTCAGGTCAGCGGTCGGGTGATCGAACGTTTCTTCAGCGGGGTTCTCCACCCCCACCTCCTTGGCGTCGATTGCCCGACCACTAATTTGAACGCA
>VHDG01000209.1 GCA_016871475.1 Verrucomicrobiota bacterium | reverse complement strand
AAAGCGACTTGCAAGACCGGCGGATGATCCTGGATTCTGCGATCAGCGGGCCAACCCGCTCCACACCAATTCACAAGCGATTGGACGATACTGGACTCGAACCAGTGACCTCCACGATGTCAACGTGCTCCCAACTCAAGAATCTACGAAAATCCCGGTGAATATACCAGATTTGGAGATACCTTTTTACCCAACGCCTCACTAAAGGTATCTCCGCAGGGTATCTCGCACTCGACCGGCAGGTGGAGAATGATATGGCGCGTAAGGTAGAGCTGACATGGCAAGCAGGGGGCGACGGCCGCTCTGGTCGCTGGAGAAAGAAGTTTCGAGGGCGGACCTACTACTTCGATGGGGGTCGCGGGAAGTCTGATCGCCAGGCATACGCCATCGCATTGAAGGACTGGAACGAGCTGCGTCAGAAAATTCAGGACTTAGACGAGAAACCCCACGAGTCCGATTACTTTGAGGTACTCCGCGAATGGCGAGCTGCGAGAGACTGGGCATCGCAGAACGCAGACAAAACCGCGTTTGAGTCTTCCCGTGGAAAGATCAGGGAGCTTGAAGCTCGGTTAGCTGGGAAGCAGCCCCCACCGATAACACAGAACGACCGGTTCGAGTCTCAGTTCCAAATTCCAATTTTGGATTTGACCCCGTTTCTGGCAACAAAGGAAGACATTGCGAACCTATCAACTCTTGATTTGTCGCATCTTCACAAGTCGCTTGGGCCGAATAGAGAAATTACTCCAACACAATCGGAAAAGGATTTATTTGATGGGAGCCCGTTCAGAATCGCTAAGGAGATTTGGCGGGATCGGATCACCACTCAATTACGGTTGCAAGACGAGGCAGCCGGCGACAAATCCGTTGATGGCAACATCGAACGGTTTCTTTCTCAAAAACGCGCTCAGGTCACCGGTGGGGAATTGAGCGCGGGTCGTTGTGCAAATCTCGCACTGCATCTGACAGCGTTCCGTGATTTCGTCGGGGGAGGCAATCCTGTCTCGGCAATCACCAGTCGGGTCATGACAGATTTCCGGTCGGACCTGCTCGACCGAAAAACGCGCGGGGAGTTCAGCAGCGCGTACGCGAAGAATCGTCTCGACACTTCCACTCAGTTCACTCGGTGGCTGTGGCGTGAGGAGACGCTTGCCGACTTGCCCCGCGTCATCGAGAGCCGATCTTTCAGCATCAACGCCGCGACTGCCCCTATCAAGACTTTCACGGCCGACGAGATCAAGGCATTGCTGGCCGCGTCAGAAGGTCAAAACAAGCTGTGCCTCTTGCTGGCACTGAACACAGGCATGACCCAACGAGACATCGCTGACCTGCGACCGGAAGAAGTGGATTGGGAGTCGGGCGTGATCCGGCGCAAGCGATCAAAAACACGGCAGCACAAGAACGTCCCAGAGGTCGCCTACCAACTTTGGCCAGAGACCTTCTCTCTCTTAAAAAAATGCCGCCGATTGGATTGTCCACAAGTGCTCGCTAACGAAAACGGGGCACCACTCTTGGTTTCGACGTTGAAGGCGGACGGCAAGCTGCACAAAGTGGACAATGTCCACTGCAACTTCAGTAGGTGCTGCCGCCGCGTCAAGATCACCGGACGGCCGTTTAAGTCGCTCCGCAAGACAGCCGCCACACTACTGCGGGGCAACGCCACTTTTTCGGGGCTCGAATCAGTCTTTTTGGGACATGCGCCCCGTTCCATTGCCGATCGACACTATGCCGGCGTCCCGCACGAACTGCTGGGGCAGGCGATCAACTGGCTCGCGACCCAGTTTGGGTTGGATGCGGCGACTAATCCAGCGTCGACGGACAAGGCTAAACAAAAGACAAACCGGTCGTCGTCGAGCAAGAGACGATCAGCCGCTTCTACGCCCCGATCGACGGCCAAGAGGGCGTCGCTGACAAATTAAGGTTGGAGTGCTCTCAAAAATCGCCGGTTGCCTTGGGGATGCAATTAGGACCGAGCCTGTAGAAATACGAAGGGCCGCCGGAATCCCGGCGGCCCTGTGCCCGCTTCCGGCGGGCGGTGGCGCGTAGGAGCGCGTCGGAGACTATCCGATACGCCTAGAGTGTGTTCCCCGTGGCTACCCCAGATTGGACCGGCCCGGCGTTCTGTCCAATTCGGGATCGAACTTCCAGCCATCTGATCCGGCTCTGTTCCATAGTAGCCCTCAGATCTCTTCTCGGCCCCAGCTCCCTGAATCCCAGTAGAGCCGCAGTCCGGTAGAGCCTGTCGAGAACCCACTCCCCATCGCAAAACTCGAACGCCGGTCCCATTGCATCGAGCCATCCTCTCAGCAGCAGGATTGCTGTCCTCCCCGGGTCTTCGGCCTCGTAGCAGTCGGCCAAGTCGTCGGTGAGGTCGTCGAACGAACTGTTCCCGATGTGGAGTTGGGGAGTCCCGTCGTGTAGCCGTAGGGAGAGGCCGAGGATTTCGGCTTCTGTCCCTGGTCTGGCTAGGTTGAGGGGGTCCCATCCCTTTAGGTCGAGCCCATTCGGTTGCAGCAGACTCCTCATAAGGTCGAGGATCCTTCGGCATTCCCTCACGTCGCTGCACAGGACGCCGGTGTTATCGGCGTACCTGTATGACGGCGTGCCGTCCGGAGCGGCGGCTAGGAGCGGCCGATCCAGTACGACGTCGAGATCGAGGCCAAGGAGCAGGGGCGACAAGGCGTTGCCTTGATCCAAGCCACAATCTCTGTCGGTACGATAGGATCCTCGGACTATCACCGCCAGCAGTCTCAGCCATTCCTCAGCCAGTTGCGGCTGGCCCTGCCTTTCCTGGACCGCCTGTAACACCGTCGTCAGCCGGCACAGGACGCGATCAAGCCGGATCGAGGAGAAGGCGTCCCGCACGTCCTCCAGGCCCAGCACATACCGCGATTGTGTCACCATGTCGTGCATGATTTGCGCGAGCATCATCTCCCGCGACTTGCCCGGCCGGAAGCCGTACGACGAATCCAAAAAGTTCTGGTCCAAGACGGGCGTCAGGGCATCGGTGATGGCGGTGGTCACGACCCGATCGACGATGGTTGGAATTCGCAGTTCGCGCCAGCCCCCGGAGCGTTTGCGGATGCGGACCAGTTTAGTGGGATGTGGTCGGTACTGGTGCTGACCGATCGACCGCGACGTCCAGCGGAGCAGCGTGCAGATTTCGGAACTCGAAAGGTCTCGATAGGACAGGCCATCAACCCCCGCCCCTGGTCCCTTCGTGTCCCGCATCCGCCGGTACGTCTCGATCAGGTTTTCGGGATGAACCACTTGCGAAAGCGGAGGCAACACAGGAGCCACATCAGCGCTTGTTGGCTGGCGCTCGGCAAACTGAGGGTACCAACGTGCGGCATGAACCATGCGCGGCAGGGCTTCGCCGACGAAGTGCCGATGCTGGGCGCGTCGTGCAACAGCAAGGGCATCGCCGTGCCCCGAAACTTCGTCGTCGAACGCGATCGACCGGACAACCTCCAAGGAGGTATCAACCGGAATCCAGCCGCGATGCAGGCAGTGCCATTCACGTTCTTGCGACCGGCGGTGAAGCTCAGGGTGCGCCCTATCCATCAGGTCCACGAGTAAGAGTGGGCGTGTCTCGGACGGGTTGATGGTATTTACCAAGAGCGACCGTTGCGGGATCGCTGGCAAATCCCCGCTGGTGCCGACCCAGATCAGGACGTCAGCACGGTTGACTTCGAGAGTCCGCAAGCCGTCCACTGTCATGATCCGCTTGTGCTGACCGATCCAGGCAGAGTT
The DNA here is from genome assembly GCA_016871475.1 of Verrucomicrobiota bacterium. GTDB lineage: Bacteria > Verrucomicrobiota > Verrucomicrobiia > Limisphaerales > UBA11320 > UBA11320. The sequence goes on along the minus strand of VHDG01000209.1, from coordinate 3,219 downwards.
CTCGCGGCTGCGCTCAAGCGCGCGGAGTCCGGGCTGCCGAAGTCCGTCCAAATAAGAGTCCGCCCCGAAATGGACCGACCAGTCCGGGAGCCGCCGAGCCAGCTCGGCGGCGTGCTCGACATTGTCGCACACGAGCGTGACATCCGGGGTGCTGCCGAGAGTGGGAGACTGGTCAGGCATGGTCGGGATGAGCCGCAAGCCCGACGTCCGACCGCTGGCGATCGCTTCGGCGGACTCCGCGATGAACTGATTCAGCACGGCATTGCGCCAGACTGCTTCGCGAAGTAATTGGACTATCTCCCGACCGTTGCGGACACGCCGATCCGGGGCGAGCAGGCGCACATAATGGACCGGCCGCTCGATGCGTCCCCATTCGGGAACGCCGAACTCTGACGGCCCGAAAGTCGCCATCAGGCGTCCCCGTTCATAGCGAGTCATATGTTGGTTGGCCGGCAGCAGACCGATCAGTCGGCAGTGAACCGACGGCTGAGCCAGCATCCGCTGCGGCAGCTCACCCAAGGCATCAGTTGCCCGCACGAAGATCACGAGGTCGAAGTTATGGAGCCCCAGGTCTGTCCCCGAGAAGTCTCTTAGCCTGCCGACCGCCACATGCGGAGGGTCAGCATAAAGCTGGTCGCGGCGAATCAGCGTGCCGCCGACCCAGGTGGGGAGCAGTTCCGGGAATATCCGCCGCCGGTGGTCGTCACTGCCGAAGACGACCGCTATCGACCCTTGCTCGCGAAAGGCCGCGACGATCTCGTGAAGCAAATCGCGCAAGGAGACACGGTCGCTGTAGCGGATCAGTCCGAGTTGATGATCGGCCACCCAGGCCAGTAGCTCCGCACAGCGCCCGGTATAGTCGGCCGGCACGCTCAGCTCCGCGAACGGAGCACATGCCTGAGTGAGCCGTAGCTCTCGGCCCTGCCGTCGAGCACGCTGCTCCAATACCCACAGGAGCCCCAGGTCCGGCCGCGAGTGACCGTCGCCCCACAGCGTCATTGGTTCGCGACGCCAATCAACACCGTACTGAGGATGTCCTCCCTCGACGGGCCGGACGGCATGGGTCCGGACCAGACCCAACAGTTCGCGGACCTCACGCGTCGCCGTTAGGTTCAGGCCGCTCCGCGTAAGTACCAGTGTATCTGTTGCCGGTTCGGTCAAAGTGTCGGTCGTCATCTTTGTTCCTCCTCACAGGTCATCGAAGCCGCTCAGCATGACCCAGATGCTCCGCTACGGAGCGGCTTGTCAACAAGTGTGTGCCGAGACAGGCGTGTACGACCTAGTGCCATCGGTTTGTAATTACCGAAACCGGATGGCAAGATGTCGGTCGTGTTTGGCCGCCACGGAGTCCCCGCCATCATGCCGAAATCTCGCCCACGATCGCGAAGGACGAAGCTCCCGGATCTACAGGCCACGGCGTTTCTGCCGAAGGCCGACCGCATGGAGCGGCGGCTGCGGGAGCAGCATGAGCTGGGCAGGGCCGCCGTCGAGGCGGAAAAAAAGGACGGCCGCATGACGACGGACGCCTACGCCGCCGAGCGTGACCTGAGCCCGCACTCGCTGCGAAAGCTCAAGTCGTTCGCGCGAGGTTACTACGTCGGCGACGACACTTGCACGGAGGGCCGCTCCAGCCTCGATGAGCTGTGCCGGCTCCGCCGAAAAGGATCGGGCTTGGGACTACACTGGGGCCACGTCATTTTTCTTTTGGGCGTTGAGCAGCCGGCAGAGCGTCTGCGGTGGGCTAGGCTGGCGGCGGATGGCAACTGGTCTCCACAACGGCTCAGCGCGGAACTCCGGAAAGGACAACCGCCCGGTTCTGGGAGGCCGTTGAAGCCACCTACGAATCCGGTTGAGGGTCTGGCTCAAGCACTTCGCGAAGGAACTCGCTGGCTGGCCCGCTGTGAATCGGTCGTCATGACCTGCGAGACGGCTCGTGCGAAATGCCGTGATGCTGCGACGCGGAAGGCTGCCTCCGAACTGCTTCGGTTGTGGCGATCGGCACAAACTGGACTTGCCGAACACTCACGGCGGCTTGATGACGTTTTGAATGTCGTAAAGCCAACGAAGAAAACCGCCGCAGCGGCAGACCAGACGCAGAACAAGCCAGTCAGGCCGCAGTAGGCTCGGCCTCAAGTGGTTTGATATTTGGCGCGGCGCGCGGCAAAGTGTTGTGGCTCACTGGACGCCAACGGCGTTGGAACCGAGCCGATACGTTCCTCACTGGAGACCAATAGCTGTTTCTTCCTGCGGCGTGCATGACTGCCGCAGGCGATAATTCGATATGACGGGTTGCGTCAAGTTTCTGCTTCCTTCCAAACCGCCAACCAGAGCCGAAAGGCTCTTGGATCAACGAAGCAGTGCCTTGGAGCGACGCCCCGCATGGGGCGTCGGCCGGGTGCTGTTCGTTGATGCCTCTTGGCGGAGGCGGAAGGAGCGGCTCTGATTCGGCGCTTCTTTCGTTTGGAGCCCAACCAGCGATCACCCACTTGCGGCGGTGTGAACCATGATAGATGGCTCGGAATCGAACAGTGATTCGGAAAAAGCGATAGCGGACACTCTAGCGTGGCTCAAGCAAAACGCCGTATTGGTGGGCTTGCTCGCGATCACCGTCGTCGTCGCGATTCAAAATCTCGTGATGCAGGCCGAGTTGGGGAACATCCGGGCGAGCATCCGGGCTGGTTCAAAGACCAGCGCGACGCGTGAGTTGTTGAAGCGTGCCGAGGAATCGCTCGCGAAGGGTGAGCGAGACATTGCCCAAGTTTATTTTCTCAACGCGGTCGCCAAGTCGCCGGAAGATTTGGACGCTCTGAACCGCTACGCGAAGTGTGTGTTCGAGCAGGAGTCACGCGATCCGTCGGAGATCGACCGGCTCCGTTCGATTTTGCAATCGGCCAGTTATCAAGTCGCACCAAAGCATGTGCCCGCCGTGCTTGAGTTGTTGGCGAAAGCGGCTCCAACGGAGAATCCGCCAACGCCGTCATCTCCCGAAACGGCAGTTCCCGACTCCGCTTCGTTGTCCGCTCGGTTCGCCGATTTGGAAAAAGTCGGTGCCGACCTTTGGAAGAACCGAGACGCCTTGGACCGGCACATCGAGCAGTTGCGTTTGCTCGCGGATCAAGTCGAAGCCGAGTGTTGACGGCGGTTGAAAATGGTGGCGCTGGGAAGAAGTTGCGGCGGTTGAAAATGGTGGCGCGCATGTGTGTTTGTTGGTGAATGGTG
>VHDG01000208.1 GCA_016871475.1 Verrucomicrobiota bacterium | reverse complement strand
AGATGTGCGCGGCCATCACGCTGGTGTATCTGGTGGGGATGCTCCTGGTTTGGATCGCCCCGGATACTCGTGGCAAACCCGTTACCGGATAACTCTGGGGAACAGCCTGGGCCGCATCGATCTGATGCAACTTCCTTTCGGGTTCCGCCAGGCTCCGGCTAAACAAGCCCGGGTGCATGCCTTGCTTCTGCAATTGCATCCTCACCCGCGGCACTCGCCGTCCAGACCCTCGGTTTAGGTTTACTCCGAAGGCGCCTGAGAATTGCCCTGAATCGAGGTTCGCCAGGCTTCGGCCGCCTCCGGTTCGTATGCGTTCCAACGGTTCCAGGCTGCTTGTATGGCCTGCTCCCGCTCCACCACCGATTCGATCGTGAAGGCCATCGATATGCCCCACGCCGGATCCCGGAGAAAATTCTCTGACTGATTCCAACTACGAACGGCCACATCGCGGGCGGCACCCGTTGGGAGCGATTCGATCCAGGGTCCCAGAGTGTTGCCGTTCTGGCGCGCCCAGGTGTCCGTGAGGCCCTCCAACGCCGCCGTCCGTTCCGATGTGGTCCCAAGACCCGCAGCCCAGTCAGCGGTTCTTTCCGGCCATTGTTCCGCCCAGGCTCCTGCAAGTTTGCCCATCAGCTCGTCGCGCTCGTAGCCAGCCGGAAGCGATTGCACCATGCTCAGGGCCTTCTCGGAACTCCTGGACGCTTCCCGCAGCACCACACTCGCGATCGCTTCGCCACGAACCTCCTCCGGCAATCCGCTGGCCCATCCCAATGCGGCGGTCGTATCTCGGTCGGCCCAGTGACCCGCCACGATTGCCGCCATGGAGGCCGAGTCCTTGTCCCACACTCCCATCGTCGTCCCCAGGTCCTTCAACCTCCCGGCCGCAGCAACCGGATCTTTCTGGCTCCATGTGTCCAGCACGGTTTGACGGAACCGGGATTGCTCGCTCTCGACCTGACGATCACACCAGCTCATGGCTTCCTCTGGAGAGCGTTCTGCAAAGGCGGTCAGGAGCAATTGCTGACGCATCGACACCCCGGAAGGATTCCCCGAAGCGGTGCTTCGCCGGAGTTCTGCATAGAGCTCGCTGTCGCTCATCCCGCGGATCTCCTCCAAGTCGGCTGCAATCCTCCCCAAGGCATCCTGCCGATCCACCCCGCGGCCTCTGCGCAGCTCCGCATCCCTTATCGCATCCGCCAACGAGGACGCCGGCGCAACGGCTGATGCGGTCGTCTCGAGGCCGATTCGCTCGGGTGCGGGTCGGTCCGCCGGATCAGCAAGACGAGAGGGAGGTCTGGCAATCAGGTAGCCGATAAGCAACCCAGCTGCGGCTCCGAGTGCGGGGAAAAGAAGATTCCTTTGATGCATGATGTGAATCGGTGATTCTGGATGATCACGGGGAAGGGTTGATCCAACAGGTGCAAGGCCCACCGGGATTGGACCCCGGCGAGCCTTGCTGTGAGAATGATACCTCAGCTGTCTTCACGACACTGGGATGATCACCTGGGACCGACTAACGCCTTGGGTGATTGGGTCGACGCGGTGGTTGGGGGCGCTCCGGCTTCTCGTCAGTCCGGCCCAGGAATTCATCAAGGGAGATGGCTTGATCGCCGTTGTCGTCGAGACGCTTAAAGACTGCCGCCACGCGTTCCGCGCTCAGGCTCTTGAGCGCGGCAGTCAGTTCGGCCAGGTTGAGACTCCCGTTGCCGTCAGAGTCCGCTTCGGCAAACTTTTTAGTGCGCGCCGCCTTGGCCTCCTCCTGACGGGCCTCGCGAGCAGCCGCACGCTCTGCCTCGTCCAGCTTTCCATCGCCGTTGGTGTCGAACTTTTCCAGGATCGCCTTGCGACGATCCTCCATGGCCTTCTTGACCGCCTCGCGCTCGTCGGCGGAGAGCTTGCCATCGCCATCGACGTCGAACTTGGCGAGTTGAGGAGGCAGTGAGTGAGGGCGACCCGGACGGTCTGCGTGCCGAGCGGAGCCCGTGAGAGCACTGAGCCCGATGATCCCAGCTGCGAGCAGGATGCTAGTTTTCATAACTGTATTCCGTTAACTGGAGCTTACCGACGCCGGCCTTCCATCGATTGGCCCCAACCTGTGACTGTCTGGTTTTGAACATGGCCGGGCGCAACGATTGCCACGAGGCGATGATGCGGCCGAGAGGTGCCACCCTTGCCAGGAACCCACTCCACCGTGTCCGTCCGCGCGGACCGGTGGGCGTTAATCCCGGCTTTGAATCGCGTGATGCGTCCGATGGCACTCATTCGACGCACCCAACCTAATCCACCAACATGATGGGAAGATGATGAACAAGGGGATTTGTGACTGGAACTCCACTCAGGCTCCTGGATGCCGCAGCTCAAGGCGCAACCATCCATCCGAACTCCAGGAAGCGCTCAGCTGCAGGCCCAATGCCTCGGCGCAGGCCCGCGCGATGGACAGGCCCAACCCGCTCCGGCTATCCGAAGATCGCGAGACATCATGGCGCCAGAGCCGGTCAAACATCCGGTCGAGATCCACACCTTGAAGCTGGGGCGCCTCATTGGACAGGGCCCAAAGGACACCCGTCTCTTCAACCAGCCCGATCTCACATCGAACAACGGATCCAGCAGGCGCGTATTCCACGGCATTGTCGAAAAGGTTGGAAAGGATTCTCCTCAGAAGCCGGGCATCGGTTTCCACCTGTGTCTCGGTGTGAGTGGAGGTTTGCAGCTTCAGATCCCGTTGCTGAGCACAGGTTGAGAAAGGGTTCCAGCACTCCGAGGTGAGATCACGGAGGTCAACAGCAGTCAGTTGAAGTTCGGAGGCATCCTTCTCGAGACGTGCCAGCAGAAGCAGACTGTCGACGGTCTGCTCCATGCGTTGGGCGATGCTGAGCAGATCCTGAAACACGTCGACGGGCACTTGGCCGGGCCATTTGACGGCTGATTCAGCCATGAGGCGGAGCTCGGCGACGGGTGTCCGAAGCTCATGCGCCAGATCTGCACTGAACCTCTTTTCACGCTCGAAGCTTCTTTCAAGCCGGGAAACAAGTTCATTGAGGTGCTGGACGATGGGCTGAAGCTCGCTGGGTAATCCTTCGATGGAAAAGCGGGTTTGGAGTGTGTAGGCATCCATCGAGGCTGCCTGCTTCGTGACGGCGTCGAGAGGTTTCAACCCTGCCTGCAAGTTCATGCGCACAACAAACGCAGCGGTGCCCATCATGAGCAGGCCCGCGATGGTCAACCCTCCGAGCAGAAGGCGAAGGGTCTGGTTCTGTTCACCCAGGTTCTTCCCGATCGCAACCCATGCGGCCCGGCCCAGAATCGCCTCGTCCTGATGAAGCCCCGGAGGTCGTTCTCCTCTCATGGCCCCCCGAAACGGGTCGGGCGCGCGTGCGACCATCACCCGAACCCGCTCGCCTGTCGCCAGGCGCAGATTCATGGCGGTGTGCCTGCCTTGCGGAGTCACCGCGTTGAGCAGGTTGTTGCTACCCAAACTCTGGGACCTGGCCATTGATCTCAGGTCGCTGTCGAAAAGTTGAAAGTAAAGGGAGCCCTGGGGGGATTCGAAGGACTCCAACACCACGCCGCGGATGGCAGGTGGCGCAGCCAAGGGGCGCAGAGCGAGTGAACGCGCCGTGAGAAACCTGGAGGCTGGCAGAAGCGACTGCAATTCCGCGTCCGTCCGGGCGTTCAGATTGTGTTCCAGAAAGAAGTAGAGCCCGACGCCTGCGAGGGTCCAGATGACTGCGATTCCAATCAGCAACCTGTTGAGAAGATGGTTGCGGATGCTTTTCATCCCTTGGGGTCTTCAATGATGTAGCCCAGGCCACGTCGTGTTTGAATCACCGGCGGAGCGTCAGGGCGCACAGCGAGAAGACGTCTCAGGGCACAGATCGCAGAATCCACCACGTTGCTCATCGGAGAGGCGAGTTGGTCGTAGATGTGCTCTTCAATTTCGGTTCGCGAGACCACCCTGCCCTTGCGGAGGAGCAGGTGTTCCAGCAAGGCGAACTCGCGGGCGGCGAGCTGAATGGGGACACCTCCGCGTGAGACGGCTTTCGAGCCGGGATCGAGCTCGAGATCCCCGGCTCTCAGGATCGATTTCGCCTGCGGATATTTCCGTCGGCAGAGCGCTTCCACCCGGGCGAGAAGCTCCTCCAGGGCGAAGGGTTTGGTGAGATAGTCATCAGCGCCCTTGCGAAGCCCCGTGACGCGATCCTGCACTGCATCCTTTGCGGTCAGAAACAGAGCAGGGGTGTCCCTGCCCGACTGGCGCAAACGTCCCAGAAGGTTCAATCCATCCAGCCCCGGAAGCATGATGTCCAGAATGAGAGCATCGTAAGGGTGGGTTTGGGCCATCCACAGGCCCTCATCACCCGTCTCAGCCGTATCCACCGCATAGCCGGAAGATTTGAGCGCCGCAGTGAGCATCTTGCGCAATCGCGGAGAATCTTCGACCAGCAGGATTCTCATGGGCTGCAGGTCATCAGGATCGGGCGGATCAAACCGATCCGCCCCGTTATAGACGCAGGTGTTTCCATGCTGCCGCTGGAGCACAACGGATGTTCACATAAAACTCACCGAACTCCCCATACCGTGCGCTGACCTCATCAAAGCGCATCTCGTATACGATCTCCTTGATGGGATCGAGCTGCTGCGCAACCAGGGTCACCCCCCACTCCCAATCATCCAGCCCGGTGGAGCCTGTGATCAGCTGGCTGACACGACCGGCGTACTTCCTCCCGACCCGGGCATGACCTCCCATCAATTTTTTCCGCATCTCGAAATCCAGCGAATACCAGTTATCAGCACCCGCGCGACGCTTGTTCATCGGATAGAAGCACATGACATCCCAGTCCGGCAGTTCCGGGTGCAGCCGATAGTGGGCATACTCCGCCATTTTTTTCCGGGCATCCTCCATGCGGGCTGTGAACTCGGGGGAGTCGGGAACGAGTTTTTCGCGCTCAATGAGCTGCTTGCGATGATCCTCCTCCGATGACATGTATTCGCTCAGCTCCGTCACGGAGAGGTAGGAATAAACCTTCTCCAGAGCACCCGCGGGAAAAGCGTCCTCGATCTCGCGATGCATTTGAGCCAGCTGGTCAAGCTCCGCTGCAAGCAGCATGAACGCTAGATCGGCTTTCCCGCCCACGTTGACAAACGTGGAGATACGGGGAGCCGAGGGATGGGAGTAACTTGCGCACAAGGCCTCCAGACGACTGCGCGCGGCAGCGGTGGAAGGTCCGGCTTGGGCCCACACAACACGGTTAATGCGGTAAAACAGGTGCATCACATGGATGCCCTGGGTCAACTTCACGGATGGCAGAGTTTCAGTCACGAAGGATGAATACCCCCGGAACCGTGCGTCGGCAAGCCAGCAGCCTGTGGAGAGGGTGCCCGGGCTATGCCCGCTTCTTCGCGCCGGGAGTCTCACCCACGTGCGCGTCTCGTGCTCAGGCGAGCGATGGGAAGGCACACCCTCAAGGGTGGACAACGAACGGCGCGTCCGACTTCGAAGCGCGTGACACGTGACTGGCCCAAAGTTAGTTGTCCATCTCTTCAGGGTGCCCGGGCATCGTTCCGGCTAAGCGATCACATCCTGTGCCACGTGGCCATGAACGTCGGTGAGCCGGAAATCACGGCCCGCATAACGATAGGTCAGTCGTTCGTGATCAAAGCCCATCAGCCACAGAATCGTGGCGTGGAGATCGTGCACATGAGTGACCTTGTCCTCGGCCTTGAATCCAAATTCATCCGTGGTGCCGTAGGCGTATCCCGGCTTCACCCCGCCCCCTGCCATCCACAGCGAAAAACCGTAGGGATTATGGTCCCGTCCCAGGGTGGATTTCCCTGAAAGTTCCATCTCCACCGTTGGGGTTCGTCCAAACTCGCCGGTGAAAAGGACGAGTGTGTCATCGAGCATTCCTCGCTCGCGCAGGTCCGTGAGCAACGTGGCGACGGGCTGATCGATATCCAGCGCATTGGCCCGATGAGCCGCCTCGATACCGTTGTGATTGTCCCAGGGTTGACCGGCCCCGTGCCAAAGCTGGATGCATCGAACTCCCCGCTCAAGCAGCCGACGTGCTATCAAAGTTTGCCTGCCGTGAACGGTATCTCCATAGGCCGCTCTCATCAGCGGGGTTTCCTTGGAAAGATCGAAGGCATCCGCCGCTTCCATCTGCATCCGATACGCCAGCTCGAAGGCCTGGATCCTCGCCTCCAGGGCAGGATCGGAGGCCCGTTGCCTCTGATGATCCCGATTGAACCTTCGCAGCAACTCCAGCTGACGTCGTTGAGCCTCGCCTCCCACTGCGGTGTTGCGGATGTTCTCGATCAGCTTGTCGATCTGCTGATGTTTCGTGTCCACGTAAGTACCCTGATAACTGCCGGGGAGGAACCCGGACTGCCAGTTCTCGGCCTCCTTGATCGGATATCCGTTCGGGCACATGGCTACAAACCCCGGCAGGTTCTCATTCTCCGTCCCAAGGCCATAGGTCAGCCACGATCCAAGGCTTGGACGGCTTTGCACCGCATCACCGCAGTTCATGAGCATCAGGGAAGGCTCATGATTTGGCAGGTTGGCCTTCATGGAGCGGATGACACACAGTTCATCCGCGTGTTCGGCGATCTTCGGAAAAAGGTCGCTGAGCATCAGTCCGCTCTGTCCCCGAGGCCTGAACTTGAACGGGGATGGGAATGCGGCTCCGGTTTTCCGCTCCGTCCGAAGGTTTTCGTAAGGAAGAGGTTTGCCTGCGTATTTCTCCAACGCGGGCTTGTAGTCGAGGCTATCGACGTGAGAAAGCCCGCCATTCAGGAAGAAGTGAATGAGCCGCTTGGCTCGGGGTTTAAAATGCGAAGCGGAGGCGCGCAAGGGAGCCACCGTGTCCCGCACGCTGCCCGAGGACGAAGCGCCCATCAGCGTCGCCAAACTCAACAACCCTGCCCCCATGCCACACCGTCCCAACATTTCGCGGCGCGTCAGTCCCGTT
>VHDG01000207.1 GCA_016871475.1 Verrucomicrobiota bacterium | reverse complement strand
GCGGATCCGATCTGGACGGTGGCTCCATCGGCCCGGATGTATTCGCCAGGCACCATGGTGATGCGTTTGGCCCGGACGAAATAGCCTGGTTCAGAGTAATTATCGGTTGTGACGGAGGCGTTTTCCGCGACGTATTTGCGGCCATCCGGATCGGCCTCAAGTTTCTCCCCCTTGATGAACAAGGGGGATTGGCCTGCGCGGAAGAGCTCGGCCTGGATCTTGCGCGACGCAAATGCGTACTGGATTCGTTCGCCGGTCCATACCGCTCCATCCCGCTCGATCCGGACATTTCCTTCAGCAACCGCCTCGGTCGTAACGCGGTTAAAGGTGACTTTATCGGCCGTCAGACTGGCATTCTCGTAGAGAATCTGGACACGACCCGTGAACACCGTCTCACCCGTTCGCGGGTCCATGCTCATGCTGGAGTTGGTGGTGAGGGTGTTGATCTTGACCGCGGGACCGAGGTCCTGCGCGCGGAGATTCGTGCCTTCCACGATCAGAATACAGAGGATGATGAGCAGGCGAGTAGGCATGCGTGCGCCGGGAATACCCCAGGCGAGGCCTGGACATCAACTGCGAAAGGCGGACAGACGGGTCTCATCGGGCGGCCTCACATGTCTCCACGCCGCGTCCGCATCGTAATCGCCTGGTGCAGAGTCCCGGACGCCTCGGTGTCCGACGGCCCGTTCGTTGTCCACCCTTCAGGGTGCCTCTCCCCCACACTTCAATTTCCAACTTTCAATTTTCGATCTGCAGTCTCCTGGCGCCCCCTTGATCCCTCTCCCGTGCCACGGCAAGGCAAGGAAGTGAGATCCGCCGAAATTGGGCTGTGGAGTCTTTGTCCCTCGTGCGGCAAGTCCGGCAGGAGTCCTGGCAAGGCGGGAGGGGATTCCGCAGCTGACGCAGATGGAATCGACGGGTGGATACTGAATCTGAATATGCGCACATCTTCGAAATGTACGGATTCTCAGGGTTGGAGGGAGGCTTACACCGCAAAGGCGGGAGGGGCGCAGAGGAATTTTAGAGCGGAATTGGGATTCTTCTCTGGGCCCTTCCCCTCTCTGCGGTGTAACCTCGGGGTCCCCACCAACGGCTTCGAGATGCGCCCGGCTCTCAGGGCCCCAAAAAACCGGCTTTTCAGATCTGTGACTTCCCGCTACACCATTGGCGCTCCGGATCGGGTCACCGACACCGGGGCACATTAGCAACACGATTAACCAGGTATTGTATGGCACTGCGCTTAGGCGACGACGCTCCGAATTTCACGGCTGAAACCACTGAAGGCCACATCGATTTCCACCAATGGCTCGGGACGGGTTGGGGAATCTTGTTTTCTCATCCAGCCGATTACACCCCGGTTTGCACCACGGAACTCGGAGCGGTTGCCAGGATGCGGAGTGAATTCGACAAGCGCGGGGTGAAGTGCGCGGCTGTGAGCGTGGATCCCCTGGCCTCCCATCAGGGCTGGGTTGGCGATATCAATGAAACCCAGAGGTGCACGATGAATTTCCCAATCATCGCAGATCCGGACCGCAAAGTGGCCCAGCTCTATGACATGATTCATCCGAACGCGGACGCCACCTTCACCGTACGCTCTGTCTTTGTGATTGGTCCGGACAAGAAGATCAAACTCACCCTGACCTATCCCGCGTCCACCGGCCGAAACTTCCTGGAGATCCTGCGCGTCATCGATTCGCTTCAGCTGACGGCCAAATACAAGGTGGCCACTCCCGCGAACTGGGAGGAGGGTCAGGACTGCATCATCACACCTGCTGTGAAGGACGCCGAAATCCCGGGCTTGTTCCCGAAGGGGGCGAGACACATCAAGCCTTACCTCCGCTACACGCCCCAGCCAAACCGCTGAGCAAGGCCCCCGGGACAGGAAAGCTACTGGGTCTGAGCGATCCGTTCATGGTCGGCAGCCATGTCGGACCATGTCTGAGCCATCCTCTTGACGCGCCGGGGATGTCTTTGCGCGAGATTGTTGACCTCACACCGGTCTGTACCGAGGTGGTAGAGTTCCCAATCGCTGCCCCCCTTCAAGGCCACGATCTTCCAGTCCCCAATACGCAGCGCGCGGTGCCCCTCATGCAGCCACCATATCGGGCGGTCTGCCGCATGCCGGTCCCTGCTGAGAAAGGGAACTAGGCTCCTGCCGGGCCAGATCGGCGCAACCTCCGGGAACAGCGCGGTCTGCCTCTCACCAGTCGCCAGCTCCAGCAACGTGGGAGCCAGATCAATGACGTGCGCAGGGATGTTCCGCAGAACTCCTCGATCACGCGTCCACCGAGGTCCAAACACGATCAACGGAGTGGCCGTTCCACCCTCGTGCGTCCAGGTCTTGTGTTGTCGGAAGGGAGCATTGGCCATCGTTGACCAACCAGGGCCCAGACTGAAAAAAGTCGCACCGGTCCCACACTCAGCCTCCGCATCATGCCCATCGCCCCGCACCATCATCTCGGCGCTGGCACCGTTGTCTGAAAGAAAAAGGACAATCGTGTCGTCCCAAGCGCCCATCGAACGCACCTGATCCAGCACCCGACCGATCTCCCGGTCCATTCTATCCACCATCGCCGCATGCACGGCCATCTTCCTTGCCTGAAGTTGTTTCTGAGCAGCTGTAAGCGAGTCCCAGGCCACGGCCCTGTTCACCTCATTGGTTCCCAGCTTGCGAATCGCCTCGGGGAACGCATAGGGAGGAGCCCCATCCCGATCCGGAGGAGCCATCTCACCCCGAACCAAACCCATCGACCGGATTCTTCTCCACCGTTCCTTACGGAGAACATCCCAACCCTGGGAATAACGGTTCGCATATCGCTGGATGTCCCCGGCAGGTGCTTGAAGGGGAAAATGGGGAGCGGTGAATGCAAGAAAGCAAAACCACGGATCCTGAGGATGGCTTCCGGCATGCTCCCGCAACCGCGCAATCATCTGGCCTGCGATCGCCGTCGTGCTGTAGTAACCCGCGCCGGGTTCGACAGGAGGCAGAGCACGATCATCCTCAGTGTGTGACTGGGGTGTGAAGTTCCGATCGTGATCCTGGAGGCTGTAGGAACGATCAAAGCCATTCTTCAGGGGAAGCCCATCGATGTGCCACTTTCCGGAATGATAGGTTCTGTAGCCCATCCCCTTGAGCCGTTCAGGGAGCAGCCGGGCCCAGCTGGGGCGCTTGCCCTGACCTCCACCCCGTCCTCCAAGCGTGGCATCCCGACGTACCTGCTGGGCGTAATAGCCAGTCAAAAGCGCCGCCCGGGTGGGCCAGCAGCGTGAGGTGTTATAGAACTGGGTGAAGCGCAGGCCTTCCTTCGCCAGACCGTCGAGATTGGGAGTCGAGATTTCACCCCCGTAACAACCCAGATCAGAGAAACCCAGATCGTCAGCCAGGATGAGCAGGATGTTCGGCCTGGCTCCCCTGGCGGGCAATTGCCTCGGGGCCAGGAAAACAAAAAGCATCATCAGCGGAATCAGAGAGACAAGGTGCATGGCTCAGAGGTCTAGCACGACCTCAGCCGCGCCGACAATCCAACACCCGCGATTCATCGCCATGCCGCCATCATTTCGGAGGAGGCTCCAAAGGTTTTGGTGTCGATGCCCAGATGAGCCAGCATCCGGAGATACAACGACCCGAGATCCCTTCTGCCTGCCGCCCCGGCAACCACGTGGCCTCCATGCTCAAATCCACCGCCGGCAAGCAGCACTGGCAGGTTCTCCGACGAGTGTGAGGAGGGATTTCCCAGATTACTGGCCCACAAGACCGCGGTTCGATCCATCAGAGGCTCGCCAGCCTCCCGGGCCTGACTCAGGCGATCCAGAAAACCTGCCAGGTTTCGTGTCTCCTCATCCTCGTAGCGATAATACTGCTCAAGCTTCGATGCATCCTGCCCATGATGCGAGGCATCATGCTGTCCGAGCACCGCACCGGCCGCGTCGCCCGGGAACCCAGGTCCTTCCGTGGAAACAGCCACACGGGTGGAGTCCGTCTGAAACGCCAGGAAAGCGAGGTCGTATCTCATTCGCTGGCCGGTGCTCCAGGTGGGATTCTCAAAATCGTCCGCTGCCGTTCCCGCCGGGGGCCGGGGTTTGGGAGCCTTCACCCAGGCCTTGCTCAGTTCGAGCTCCTGCTCGGCCTGACGGATGGTCGTCGCCATGATCTCAAGCTGGTCACGATCCTCCGTTCCCACCCGAGATCCCAGGCTCTTTAACTGCCCCACCAGCCGATCCAAAATGCTCCAGCCTTGGGACAGACGATGGATCTCCAACTCGGTTTCCCGTGGGGTTCCCGACAAAAAAAGCCTTCGAAACACCGCGGCCGGATTTCGTTCCGAGGGCACAGGCGTCCCCTGGGCATCATAACTCATGGGAGTCGTGACAAACCCGCCCATCACAAGAGACGCGATCCGGGTGTGCTTCGCCCAATGCGCAGCCACATGCTGATCCAAGGACACGGAGTTTCGGATTTGTTCAAACCTTTCGATTCGCTCAGCCCCGACCGCAGTGAACAAACCCGCCTCCGTAAAATGTGTGTTGGGATAGCCTGGATGACTCAACCCTGAGAAGACGGTCAGGCGGCTGCGATGATTCTCCAGCAGCTGGAGCGTGCGTCGCGCCTTGTACCCCATTCCCTCACCTGCCGGAAAAAAGTTTTCTGCATGCGCACCCAACCCGCGACCAATCAGCATGAGCCGACGGGGCATCAGCGCAGGCTTGTCATCGACAGCCCTTACACGAATCGGGCACATGGCCTCCAACATCGGCAGCCCCAGACAGACGCCTCCCACCCGCAGGAAGGTTCGTCGGGACAACCTCCGGAGGTTCATCAGCCGCACCGACACAACAGGTGAACTTTCCATCCTTCTGCTGGTGGTTGTGACCAGATGTGCCTTCATCGCTCCAAGAACATCGGGGTTTCAACCACGCACTTCAACAGCGTTCTCAGTCCACCGCCTTGCGCAAGCGCCCGAGCCACGGCCTTTCGAATCTCCTCCCGGTCCGCAAACTGGGGAGGCGCACCTGTTGCATAGGTGATGAACCTTCCAGCAAGCGCTTCCGCAATCTCACGTTCCCGTCGCAGCAGATGGCTTCGAAGCGCATCGGGTCCATCGAACACCTCGCCCGTATCCGCCACAAAACGTGTCTCCACCTCCCGGCCCCGGTTGACAGCCAGATGAGGGTAGTGAGGAAGCCGGGCGCTGCGCACCTGCCCCCCGGGTGCGAGAACGCGATACCAGTCCCTCCATCCTCCGATCACGTCGAAGTTCTCCAGCGCGAACCCTGGAGGATCAAGGAGTCGGTGACACCGATTGCAGGAGGGATCCTTGCGATGGAGATCCAGCTGTTCCCGAACGGTGCTCGCACCTCGGATATCGGGTTCAATCGCAGGTGTTCCCGGAGGTGGCGGGGTGGGAGGCTGGCCCAGAATGCGGTCCAGAATCCATTTGCCGCGCAGCACCGGGGAGGTGGTCGTCCCGTTCGCAGTCAGTTTGAGAATCGACGCGTGCGTGATCACTCCTCCTCTCCGTGAGCCTGCAGGCCAGTTAACTTTTCCAAACTCCATCCCATGCACGTTCGGGACAGAATAATGCCTGGCGAGACGCCCGTTCAGCCAGCCCCAGTCGGACGCCACCAGAGTTCTGACGGAGTGATCATTCTCCAACACCTCGCGGAAGAACCCCACGGTTTCCCGCGGCATCGACCACAGCAGGTCATCATCAAACTCGCCATATGCCCGATCAGGCAGAGTCTCGTTTAAACGGTTCAAGCCCAGCCAGCGGCCCCCGAACGCCTCGGCGAATTCAGCGGCTTTGGGGTCGCCCAAAAGGCGACCGACCTCGACGCCCAGTCCGGGATTCAAGGGCCAGTCGCTCCGGCTCGCACGCTCGCGCAAACCGGGATCCGGGGGGCGTCCCCAGAAGCAAAAGGATAAACGGTTGGCAAGAGCTTCACGATCAAGCGTTCCTGGGGGTCCCGCATGTAAAAGAAATCCTGCGGAACAAAGCATGGCTTGCAATCCCGCCCGCACAGCCTCATGCAGATCTCCTCCCCGACCAACGACTCCCATCACCAGGTCCTGAAACTCCATCAGTTCCGCCTGCGTGGGGGTCCTTCGGATCACCACGGGCAGGGCACGGGACACAAAACGTGTCACCTCCTCAGCCGGGCTTGCCGCTCTCAAACGGAGCGGGTCACGAGCCCAGTCCTCGGACGTCAGGGCCCTGAGCTCCCGATCGGTCAGCGGCCGCCCGCCTTCCCGCCGGATTCGCATCCGATCGCTCTCCAACCGCAAGTCCCCGAACAGCCGCAGGTAGGCGGGATCTGGCGTGGCCCCCAACGGCCCTTCGAGCCGAACGGATGCGATCTCGAGTGCGGGGCCATCAAACCCAGGCCTGCCCCCGATGAGAGCCTCGGCCTCAAGAGCGGAGGGATGGGGTTGCTCAGAAAGGGTCCACGGAACCAACATCAAAGTGCGAGTCTTCCAAAGCGGGGACACTATCGGGACATCCACCTCGAACTTCACGTCGGTCACCCCCCCAGGCGGGACATCCCGGATTGCGAGAATCCGGCGCAACTCCGGATCCTGATCGGATGAAAGTCCTGAGATGAGCAGCGCGACGGCAATCGGCCGGTTCGTTGATTGCAATGCCTGTCCACGCAAGACAACACGGTAACGCCCGGGGGAATTCAGGCGGGGAAGCTCGAGGTTGAACCAAGGATGATGGCTTGAACGGGCGAAGAGGATCGCAGAGTCGCGCGCGGTCCGGACGGACCATTCGAAAACTCTCCGCATGGACGCCCCGGCATCGCGCTCCTGACGGATCTTCCACTCCCTGCCGGTAAAACCACCGCTCTGCACAAACCGGGGCGAGGCGGGCAACAGATGGTTGATGACATGATCCGCTGCGTCAGGAAGTGCGATGAAGTGAGCTGAGGACATGCCCAACGAGGAGGCAAGGGTGTCGAACTCCGCTCCGATGCTGTCCCC
>VHDG01000206.1 GCA_016871475.1 Verrucomicrobiota bacterium | reverse complement strand
TGGATAACTCAGCCGCCAACGATCGTCGTTCCTGTTCGACAAGAGCGAACTGGTTGGAAAGCTCCAGCATCTGACCTGATGCGGCGACGGCCTGGTTACTGAACACGAGTGCAGAACGCCAGGCGACGCCTTCAGCCGCTGCTGCCTGGGAGGCACGATTCAAGGCATCACGCTTCTCGTCGATCAGCTCGAGCAACATGAGTCGGGATTGATTGGAAGCCTGCTGTGCTGCGAGGTTAAGCGCAGCATGATTGGAATTCAGCAAAGATAGAGCCCCCTTGACGGTTGGGAGCTCATTGGTCACCGCCAGGTGAGCTTCCTGGAGAATCTTCAATTGAGTCTGGAGCGTGAAAGCCAGCCGACTCTGTTCATCCAACTTCAGAACCGCCGTGCTCCAATCGTTCGACGCTCGAAGGATCTCCGCTGCGGCTGACTCTGCATCCTTGTTGGCTGCGGATCTCTGCAGCCAGACCACAACTCCAAGGAGAACTGAAAGTCCGCCGCAAACCAAGGTTCCAGGATTCATTGAGCGTGTTGCGTTGGGTTGTGAGCCTGGGTCGGAGCCGCCTGATCAGGTGTGAACTTCTCCACAAGCCATTTCCTGAAATTCTCCATGACCGAAGGCGGAGCCTGCTCATCCAACACCCCGGACACACCCTTGATCCGGACACGCAGATCCTGGGCATTCGCAATCTTCACCAGGGTCTCACCAGGCACCTTGTACACCGATGTGATGATCCCGGAACGGCCTTTGAACGCTGCCAACGTGTTGGTTGTGGCATACCCGTGGCGAACTCCGTCAATGAGCAACACGAGGGTCTCACCTGTGGACTGCGGTGTGAAATCTGCCGAAGGCGTTAACTCGGTAATCAAATAGTAGTCTCGTGAGAGATCTTTGCGCACCTCGCGGCGCGCGTTCAGCCAGAGGGTGCGCCGATCAAAGACACCCCGCGAGACCTTGTTGCCGCTGAGTTCATCGACGCGAACATTCTCGTAAGCGTCATGACGCTCGGCTACGCGATATCCTGCGCAGCCTGTGATGAGGAGAGCGAGACCAAGGAATCCTGATGTCAGAACTTGTTGAGAAAAGGAACACTGTCTGTTTGAGGCCACTGGATCGGCTATTGTCCCGATGGTTCGTTGATTCTTCATGCGTGTGTGTTGAGTTCGATGGGTCTGGCTGGAATCCCTCTCCAACCGCTTGGCGTATGCTTCCAACGCTTCTTGAACGTGGAGTTAAACAAACCGATGTGAAGGTAACCGCATTCACGGGCGATCTCAGACACTTTCAAGTCCGATTCCTTGAGCAAACGTGCAGCCCGTTGCATGCGAAGTTCCGTCTGACGTGCACTGAGCGAGATCCCGAAAGTCTTCCTGAACAAGCGACTCAAGTGCCGCATGCTGCAACGACACTCGACGGCAAGCTCCTCAACAGAGCACGACACGAACTGACTCTCTGTCATCTCTGCAAGCCGCTTTAGCACACGCTCACGAGCCCGGGGTCCGGACGCCGGAAGCAGCGAGCAATCCACGTCATCTACTCCCACAGCTCCAGCAACGGCTTGCAATAATGCCGACCTTTTCGAAAGGGAGTTCCCCGTCGCTTTCATTTCCTGAACCTCCCTGAAACGTCGAGCTATCGGATCTGAAGCCTTGAACACCCTGCAAAGGAGCCGTTGCTGGGTTTCCTGCGATTCCAGGTAATGACGCTCCACAGGCGTCAAGAAGTCAGCAAGCAGCACGGGCTGAAACCGCAGGTAATCAAACTGAAGTGCCCCCAGCTGGCTCGCCCTCAGCACACCCGTCGCGGCCGGAGACAACATCACAGCATCCCCCTGCTCAAGAATCTGCGGACCTTGAACCGCCAGGAGATAGCCTTGCCCCTGCTGAATCAAAGCGAAACGCCAGCCCTCGCCATCCAAGGCCTGCTCTTCAGCGGGTCCCAGGCTGGCTTCAAGCAGAATCAAGTGCGCGCTAGATGACATTGAGGTGGCAGATTGCAGATGGGGTGTTACGGGAAAGTGGCGGGCTGGAAACGTCTGTGCAAATGGAGGCAACGGCATCGTGTCAGGAACGCGTACTACACTACCCGGACACCTGGTCCACATGGGCTTTCACTTCTTCGTAACTCCCACGATGTCTGGGCGCCATCTCCTGCTGGAACCGTTCGTGAGTCGTCCGAATACTAACTCAATTATCCACATGAAGAATCATTACAGACCCGTTCTTTCAGGCTTGGCTGCTGCGTGCTTGCTCTCTGCCGCTCCTGCCACCGCCGAGATCATCCAGGTGTCCAATACAGACATCCAAGGCACGGTCCAATGGACCCGATCTAACACCTACGTCCTGAATGGATTTGTCTTCGTTGAGAATGGCGAAGAACTCCACATCCAGGCCGGGACCGTCATCAAGGGCAAGGATGGTGAAGGGGCCAACATCAGCGCCCTCGTCGTCGCTCGCGGTGGCAAGATCTTCGCCGAAGGAACCCCTTCACAACCCATCATCTTCACTGCCGAAGCCGATGACGTGAATGATCCAGAAGATCTCGGCCTGCTCGACCGCGGCCTCTGGGGAGGTGTCGTCCTCCTCGGCCGTGCACGCATCAACACCGCTGTCGATGCAAGTGGCAATGCCGCTTCACCCAAGTTCGATGTCTATGAGGGTATCCCAGGAACCAATCCCAACTACCTCAACTTCTTCTACGGTGGCGACAACGATGACGACAGCTCCGGCATCATGCGCTACGTCTCCATCCGTCACGGCGGTAAGGTGCTCGAGTCCAACAAAGAGATTAACGGCTTGTCGATCTGCGCCGTCGGTCGCGGAACCACCCTCGAATTCATCGAAACCTACGCCATCAAGGACGACGGCTTCGAGTTCTTCGGTGGCTCCGTGAACACCAAGTATCTCGTCAGTGCATTCAACGACGACGATGCCTTCGACACTGACCAGGGCCACACCGGCAAACACCAGTTCTGGTTCGCCATCCAGGCCTCAGACATCCGCGACAAGGGCATGGAACTCAACGGCGAACCCTCAGGGCTGGCCGTCAGCAACGCTCCCCTGGCTCGTTTCACTGTCTATAACGCCACGCTCATCGGCGCCGGGGCCGGCTCAGGGGGTAACGGCAACAACGTGTTTACCATCCGTGAATACGCCTCTCCCCGCATCTACAACAGCATCTTCACCGACTTCGCCCAACGCGGTGTCAGCATCGATGCAAAGACAAAGAGCCTGTTGGACAGCGGAAGCCTCGATCTGAGGGACAACCTGTGGTGGGGCTTTACCGCAGGCAACACAGCCGCCAACCTCGACTTGGGCAATGCAGCCCTGCTCTTCAGCGATGCTGATCGCCGCAACGAAATCAGCAACCCACTGCTGCGCGGCATCAGCAGGCAGGCCAACCTCGGCCTCGATCCACGCCCCGCTTCCGGCAGCCCGGCTCTCTCCACTCAATCCACTCCTCCTCAGGATGGGTTCTTCTCACCCGCTCCCTACAAAGGCGCGTTTGGTGATTGGAACTGGGCGGCAGACTGGTCGGCACTGGGCGCTTATGCGGTGTTGACTGGACGGGGCGCCCAGAAACCAACGATGACCATCACCCAACCCAACCCTCCGGTAATCGTACTGCAGACCTCCCCGGGAGGGTTGGGAGTAGCCATCGTTTCGGTGGTGGGATTGACCTATCAGCTCCAATCCACACTGAGCATCACTCAACCCAACTGGGTGAATGAAGGCGCGCCGGTCGCCGGAACAGGGGCTCAAATCCTGATCAACGCGGCGATCAGCAACGATCCGAGCAAGTTCTACCGGGTATTGATGCAGTAACCGCCTGGAGCGACGCCCCTGCATCGCAAGGGCCAGGCGATGCAGGGGCTACTGATGATGTCCTGATCTGGACCCGGGACACTTGGGGGCGGGGATGATCTGTGTGTACCCCGCCTCCAAGTCATAGAGCCGCTGGTAGGATCCCCGTCGACATTCCAAAGGAGAGAAAAAGTAATTTCAGGGAAGCCGATTGTCTGGCTCAATGGCCACACATGATTGCTTTGCTGGATTACGGCTCCGGAAATCTTCGGAGTGTAGAAAAGGCTTTGACGAAATCGGGTGCCAAAGTACGCCGGGTCACAACTCCCCATGAGATGATAGACGCGAGCGCCGCCGTCCTGCCAGGGGTGGGCGCATTCGATGATTGTCTTTCCGCCATGAAGAAACAGGACCTTGCCACGGCCTGTTTAGATTTCATCAAGACAGGAAAGCCGTTCCTCGGCATTTGCGTGGGGTATCAAGCCCTGTTCGAACGGAGCGAGGAGTTCAACAGCTGCGCCCTCGGACTCTCGCTGTTCGAGGGCAAAGTCGTTCGCTTCCCCAACACACCCGGTCTGAAAGTGCCGCAGATCGGCTGGAACCAGATTCGGGTGACGCAACCCAATTGCCCGATCTACAAGGGCATCCCCGATGGGAGCTACGTTTACTTCGTTCACAGCTACTTCCCCCAGCCAAGAGATCTCTCCGTGATAGCGACCCATACCAACTATGGAGGTGACTTCGCCTCTTCGGTTTGGAAGGACAACGTTTTTGCAACCCAGTTCCACCCGGAGAAAAGCCAGGAGACAGGGTTACGTCTGCTGAGCAACTTCGTTAAGCTCGCGTCCTGATGGAATGTCTCACGGGTCTGTGAAGGCAAAAAACCGCCTGGGGATGAACCCCAAGCGGTTTGAAAACAGAGCCTCGGGCGGTGGCAGGCCTTAACCGAGCTTGGCCAGGACTTCCTTGATCTTGCCGAAGTTCGGAAGGTCTTTGGGAGTTGGGGTTTGCTCGCTGTATTGGATGACCCCGTTGCGATCGATCACAAACGCGGCACGGGCCGAGGTGTCGCCGACACCTGCAAGCATCGGAAATTCCACGCCGTAGGCCTTGGTGACCTGCTTGTTCAAATCGCTGGCCAGCCGGACAGAGATTTTCTCCTTCTGCGCCCATGCTTCCTGGGCGAAAGGACTGTCGACGGAAACGCCAATGATATCAGCGTTCAAGCTCGTGTAGGAGTTGAGCCCGTTCGAGATGTCACAAAACTCCTGCGTGCAGACGCCTGTGAAAGCCAAGGGAAAGAAAAGCAGGACCGTGTTCTTCTTCCCAAAATTCTCACTTAGTTTCACATCCGAGAGTCCGTCCTTGGACTTGGACTTGAGCACAAAATCCGGGGCCTTATTTCCAGCTGCGATTGCCATAACGTTCAAATAATAGGTTGTTGCTTGGTCAGTTAACGTCCGAAGAAATACCGCCGGACCGCCGGCATGTCAAACGTCACCTCAACTCGGAAGGCGGCAAGATGGGCGGATCTCACATTTCCGTGCTGCGAATCGAAACAAGTGCGATGCCCCCCGGCGCGATCCGAGACGAGGTCCGGGGTTGATCCAACTCCGCAAATCGCGTAGGAGAGGTGGCCGACACTCATCCTGGATAGAAATATGCCTATTATTGCACCTGGCCAACTCAACAAACTCGCCCAACTCTTAGCCGCAATTTGCCTCGTAACCGGAGATGGGCACGTCTTCGCGGCAGAGAATCACGCGTCTCAGGCCATCGAAGGTTCCAAGCTCCGTGTGAAGGACGGATTCAAGGCGGAACTGCTCTATTCAGTTCCACAAGACAAGGAGGGCTCGTGGGTCAATCTATGCACCGACCCCAAGGGACGCCTCATCGTCTCCGACCAATACGGCGGGCTGTTCCGGATCACTCCGCCCGCACCGGACAGACCCGCATCAGACACCCAGGTTTCCCCGATCCCCGTGGACCTGGGCGAAGCACAAGGTTTGCTCTGGGCGTTCGACAGCCTCTATGTCGTCGTCAACAAAGGGAAAAAGTACGCGAGCGGGCTTTATCGCGTGCGAGATACGAACGGCGATGACCAACTGGACGATGTGAAGCTCTTGAGAGCCATCGATGGAGGAGGAGAGCACGGACCTCATGCCGTGGTGCTGCATCCGGATGGAAAGACGCTCGTTGTTGTCTGCGGAAATCACACGAAACCCCTGCCCTTCGAGGGTTCACGAGTACCCCGAGTCTGGCAGGAGGATCATGTGATCACTCGCATGTGGGACGCAGGGGGGCATGCGGTGGGGGTCATGGCGCCGGGCGGCTGGATCGCGCGAACGGATGCTGAGGGCAAGAGTTGGGAACTCCTGTCGATGGGTTATCGAAATCAGTTCGACGCCGCCTACAATCGAGACGGGGAACTCTTCACCTACGACGCCGACATGGAGTGGGATATGAACACGCCGTGGTATCGGCCGACCCGGATCAATCATGCGACGAGCGGCAGCGAATTCGGATGGCGAAGTGGTGCCGGCAAGTGGCCCACCTATTATCCAGACAGCCTGCCTTCTGTGGTGGACATCGGTCCGGGATCTCCGACGGGAATTTCTTTCGGTTATGGGACCAAGTTCCCAGCCCGGTATCAGGACGCCCTCTACATCTGTGACTGGAGCTACGGCAAGCTGTATGCCATCCACCTTTCACCCTCCGGCTCCACCTACGGAGGAACAACCGAGGAGTTCATCACGGGTGCACCCCTTCCGCTCACGGACGTTGTGGTCAATCCCAAGGATGGCCTTCTCTACTTCACAATCGGTGGACGCAGAACGCAGTCCGGAATCTACCGCGTCTCCTACACAGGCGGGGCCTCCACGGCTCCAAGCACAGTTTTGAAAGAAGGCCGAACCGCACGCGAACAACGTCGCGATCTTGAAAAACTCCACTCTCCTCAAGGGAACGACGCTGTATCCAAGGCATGGAAAGGTCTAAGCAGCTCAGATCGCTTCATTCGGTTCGCTGCGCGTACAGCACTCGAACACCAGGACCCCAAGCTTTGGCAGGACAAAGCCCTCAAATCTCGCGATGCCCGAACGGCCATCAATGCTCTTCTGGGGCTCGTCCGCGTCGGAGATCGATCCCTTCAACCGCGAGTGCTTGCCGCTTTGAACG
>VHDG01000205.1 GCA_016871475.1 Verrucomicrobiota bacterium | reverse complement strand
TGGCGTCGATGTTCTGGCTTGTGCTTGTGATTGCCTCAGATGTCTGCATTCATCGACCTCGTCCGTCTGCCGTGAGAGCCAAGCTAAAATTTCAACGCGAGGAGTTGGAGTGCGCACCTCGAGAGCCTGGAGCAAACCAAGCCGCAGCCGCCGACGCTCGCCGGCCCGCCGCGGGTCGGCTGTTGTGGGTTCTTGGCGCCTGCATGCTGGCGCTGGGGACGCACTTCGCCCGAGGGGCCGGCCAGGCCCCCGCCGCCGCGCTCCCTTCTGATCCCACCTCCGACATGCTCGAAGCGATCCGCAACAAACATCAGTTCCCCGTCCTGGCGGCTGCCGTGATCGTGGACGGGAAGGTGGTGGCGACAAACGTGGTTGGCTTTCGAAAGCGCGGGGGGAGCGAAAGAGCTCAGGTGACGGACAAGTTTCATATCGGGTCGGTGACCAAGTCCATGACCGCCACGGTCGCTGCGATGCTCGTGGAGCAGGGGCGGATTTCCTGGCAAACCCGCATCGGGGAATCGTTCGCGGACCTGGGGACGAAGCTACATGCTGATTACCGTGACGTCACCCTCGAGCAACTGCTGGCGCATCGAGGCGGAGCCCCTGCAGAACCTCCGGATGATTTATGGAAGGCAGCCTGGAGAGCCACGGGTTCGGGGCAGAGTCAGCGGCTCGACTTTGTGAGGGGGCTTCTCGCCCGCGCTCCGGAGACAAAGCCCGGGACGAAGGCCGTTTACTCCAATCAGGGATATGCGATTGCCGGGGTCATGTTGGAAAAAGCCGTCGGCAAGCCATGGGAGGAGTTGATGAGAACGATGCTGTTTGATCCCCTGCAGATGAAGTCGGCCGGGTTCGGGGCCCCAGCCAGTCCGGGCGAGGTTGACCAACCCTGGGGTCACACTTGGAAAGCCGGTGCGGGATTCCGTCCCGTCCCCCCGGGGCCGGGTGCAGACAACCCCGCGGCCATCGGGCCGGCCGGGACGGTGCATTGTTCGCTGCCGGATCTGGCTTATTACGTTGTGTTTCACCTGGCAGGAGCGAGGGAGACGGGCGAGATGCTTAAGCCGGGGTCCTTCAAGAAACTGCACGAGTCTGCGGGGGACGGGTATGCCCTTGGCTGGGTCGTGCTGGAGCGAAAGTGGGCGGGCGGAAAGGCTCTGATGCACACCGGGTCCAATACGATGTTCTACGTGGTGGTATGGATGGCTCCCAGACGTAACGCTGCGGTGATCGTAGCAACGAACGTGGGTTCGGACCCGGCCTTCGCAGGATGCGATGAAGCCGCGAGCCGTCTGATCCAACGTTTTCTGCCCCAATAGAAGGAGAGTCGCAAAGGGCATGGCGCTAACCCTGAGGAGAGGAATGAGAACCGCGGTCTTCACTTCTGAACCTGGGCCAACAGGTTCTGCACTGGAGAAACCGTCGCACTGCGGAGACTCAGGGCCTTTTTGATGGGCAGGCCGGCTGTGCACTGATTCGGCGCAGGGCGAGCCATGAAGGTGAGCCGTGGGGAGAAAGTGAGACGCGACTGATCCGATGATCAGAGAACTGCGTTTGTTCGCTCACCCAAGCCTCGCTTTTCGATATCAGGAATATACAAAAGGGGACGGATGCGGTGTCGATGATGATGAAAATGAGTCTGAACTCTATGGACGAGGTTACCTGGCAGCAGGCTCTCTACGAGGAGCGTGCCGCAGGACTCCTGCTGTACGGCCGGGCTCTGGGGCTTTCCCACAGCGAGTCTGAAGACGTTCTTCACGAGGTATTTGCGCAGCTGCTTCAGCTCCCTGCCACCCCCGCCCAACCTGTCCACTACTGCCTGCGCTCTTTCCGCAACCGGGCGTTGAATTGCAAACGGGGGTTGTGGCGACGGCTGACAAGAGAACTTCAATCCAAGGGCTGGTTTGAACCGTCCGATGCTGCGAGCGAATTTGAGACCCAGGCGATGCACTGTTTGGCAGACCTTCCTCCTCCCCAACGGGAGGTGATCGTGCTGAAGATTTGGAACCAACATATCTTTGAAGAGATCGGTGACTTGCTGGACATCAGCGTCAACACGGCAGCCGGTCGCTACCGTTACGGAATGGAAAAACTACGCCATTGCCTGAAGGGCAGCTCAGTAGGAGTGCAAACTTATGAACGAACAACAGCAGATCGAGAAAACCCTGGCTTCATGGACCCCGCGCAAGCCGTCGCCAAGGGTTAGACGCTCTCTTTTCGGTCTCATCCAGCCGGAGGTGGAAGGTCCGGAAACCTTTCGCTGGAGCTGGCTGACGCCCGCAACTGCGGCTCTGATGCTGGCCTTCATGGGCCTGGATCAGGAGTCCCCCCGCCTTCCGTCACTCTCCAGGGATCTGGAAGCGAGCATCACGCTCGCAGAGCCAGGATTATCCACTTACCTTGCCCCGCTCAGTCTCCACAACGCGCTGGCGCTCCGAAGCCCGGCTAATTTTGCATCGACAACCCATTCCTCGTCCCCTTCAACTCAAGCCCCCCGATTAATGGGGACCAACGCACTAAGGCCTTAAGCCAATGAGTCAAAAGTCATCGAAAGCTCCCGTTACCGGGAAGCCTGCCAGCCCCTCCACATCGGAGGCAGATCTGAAACCTCAGTCCCCCTCCGTCCTTCCGCCCGGCCAGTCGCCGCCCCAGGAAGGTCAACCGGCGGGCAGCAATCTGTTTCGGAAGGTCGATTGGCTCGCATTCGTCATCACTTTCGCCGTCACCATGGCGGTGTATCTCTGGACCCTTGCCCCCGATCTCACATTGGAGGACTCAGGCGAGCTGGCTGTCGCCTCGATGTACGCAGGCGTGCCTCATCCTCCAGGATACCCGGTGTGGACCGTTTACACGTGGCTCTTCACGTTGCTGCCGATTGGCGGAATGGCCTATCGAGTGGGGCTTTCGTCGGCGTTCGCCGCCGCACTTTCCTGCGGGTTGATCGGCATGATGGTGTCGCGCGGCGGAAGCATGCTCCTGGAAGGCATCGCGCTTTTCAAGGGCCTGGGTCGGAAGCTCGAGGATCAGTTCTGTTTGGTGTCAGGAATCGTCGCCGGGGCGCTCATCGGCTTCAACGGGTTCATGTGGAGCCAGGCGACCATCGTGGAGGTCTATACTCTCAGCGTGCTCTCGCTTGCGGGCGTGTTGATCTGCTTCATGAAGTGGGCGCACCAGCCCTCACGGCTTCGGTATCTTTACCTGGCGTTTTTCTGGTTCGGCATCTGTTTCAACAACCATCAGTCCCTGCTGGTGATCGCCATGGCACTCGAGATCGGAGTGATTGCCGTGGCACCGAGGCTGGGACGCGAGTTCCTCTTCTGGAACGTTGTGGTTTTCGCAGCGGGCCTGGTCCTCGCCAAGATGGGCTTCATCACCAGTTTGAATGAGAACGGGGCCGTGATGGCGATCTACTGCCTGGTGGGAATCGCATCGGTCCTGGGCTGGATGTGGCTGCTTTATGTCACGGCCAAGCCCGTCATCGAAGTCGTCCGGGACGTTTGCATTGTAGTCGCGTTCGGCTGCCTGGCCTTGATCGCTGGGAGCATCACCAACCACATCGAGACCTTTGACAACAATCGCTCCCCGCTCTTCCTCATCTGGCTGGGCCTGCTGGGCTCTATCTCTGCCTTCATCGTCCTGACGTGGTTCCCTCATCTGCTCGGGACCGAGCGACTCGGTCCGGAATGGCGTCGAGCGCTCACGGCCGGCGTGGCATGGGCCGCCGGCAGCGCATGCTATCTCTACATGCCGCTCGCCGGCATGAGCAACCCTCCGCTCAACTGGGGTTACCCCCGCACAGTGACGGGCTTCATCCATGCCTTTACTCGCGGACAGTACGAACGGATCCATCCCACCACCGATTCCGCCCAATTCCTCAAGCAGATCGACTACACGCTCATCGATGGAACCCTTGCCGAGTTTAGTCTGATCTGCGTCGTGTTCGGGCTCATCCTCGCGATCTGGTGGGTGTCGCGGCAGGACTGGAGCCCGGGGCTCCGGCGTAACGTGACCCTGGGCTACACGCTGGGAGTGGTGGTGCTGCTCACCCTGCTCTCGGAGCCTGTCTCCACCAGCTTCCAACAGAATCGCATCGGAGCCCTCTGGATGCTCATGGTGGCGGTGCTCTACATCGGGCTCCTGCCCTTGTTCGGACTGCTGCTCAACCCCGCATTCGTGTTCTGGAAGGAAATGCAGAAGCGGGAGAAGGCGTGGATCATCATGCTCACTGCGGTCTATGCGATGCTCGGACCCTTCCTTCTGATTCTGCTGAACCCGGCGCCCGACCGGCAATCGCAGGATCTGAACAAGGTCTTCTTCACCGCCTCGCACGTGCTGGTCGCCATGGGGGTGGGTTATGGCGTGCTGCTGGTGCTCTCGGTGATGTCGATCGCCTATGAGAGCATTCGCAAACCCTTTATCATTGGGATGGGTTTGGTGACGGTCGCAGCCATGGTGGAGGCAGCCTTCGTGTTCGACACCAGTCATTACGGGCTGCACCACTTCACGGCGATCTATGGATTGTCGCTCGCGGCGGGTGCGGCGGCCCTGGTCTTCCTGAACAAGACGGTCGCCCCCTTGGGACCGCTCATGGCCATCTTTCTTCTCGCTCCTGGCCATTCGGCGCTTCAGCACTGGGAGAACAACGAACAGCGAGGCCACCTTTTCGGTTATTGGTTCGGTCACGACATGTTCACACCTCCATATAAGGGAAAGGACGGCAAGCCGCTCTACCCGGAGATGGACAAACACACAATCCTGTTCGGGGGAACGGATCCTGGACGGTTCAATCCCACCTACATGATCTTCTGCGAGAGTTTTACTCCAGCGAGATTCAAACCCAACGATCCGGACTTCGATCGGCGTGATGTTTATCTCATCACACAGAACGCACTCGCTGATGGAACCTACCTTCAATACATCCGGGCTCACTACAATCGCAGCGCGCAAATTGATCCTCCTTTCTTCACAGAACTTCTCCGGGGCCCGAACGAGCTTGGGTCGAACTATGAGACCAACTGGATCGCGCGTTTGGCGGTTCCGGTTGACCGGTTCTTCCTCAAGCTCGGCGATCAGATTGAAAAGAACCGAAGGGCAGGCAGCTCGTTCTTTGAGCCCGATCACTTCACAGACGCCGCAAGCCTCGCAGCCAAGTTGAAAGCACAGGCCGATCTCCTGTCCGCACATGTTTGGAAATCCCTCTCGACGGAGGCACAGGCAGCCTTGGGCAATAATCCCGGAGAAGGAGGGACCCTCCGGCTTCTGGCAAGAGATCTGAACCAGCTTCTTGAACAAGGGCCTCTGCTCGATGCCGCACGTTTTCAACACGTGACCCTTTCACAGCACGTCAAGTGGTTCGTCGAAGAGAATCCTCAAAGCCACACGCGCATCCGATTGAACCGTCTCCTTCTGGAAGAGGCATATCCCAAGGAGATAGCGAAGAGCCCGGGAGGGGTCTATCCGGACCGGGAGATCAAGACCCCCAGCAACGATGACAATGCGCGCTGCTTCAACGAGTACATCGGCGACGCCAACCGCCGGCTCGAGCACGACATGCGCAACCCGGCCGGACCCAAGCTCATCAAGCCGGGTGAAGACGTGAAGGTGGTGGGGGGAAGGGTGCAGGTTTCCGGACAGGTGGCGGTCATGAGCATCAACGGTCTCCTCACCAAGACGATCTTCGATGCAAATCCGAACCACGAGTTCTACGTCGAGGAAAGCTTCCCGCTCGACTGGATGTATCCGCATCTGACCCCTTACGGGATCATCATGAAGATCAACCGGAATCCGGTCGGCCCTCTCACCCAGGAGGTGTTGGACCGGGACCGCGAGTTCTGGAGTCAGTATTCCGAGCGGCTCATCGGCAACTGGATCAAGCCTGACACCTCCATCAAGGAGATCTGTGATTGGGCGGAACGCATTTACCTGCACCGGGACTATCGCGGTTTCACCGGGGACCGGAGGTTTGTTCGCGACAGTGACGGGCAGAAAGCCTTTTCGAAATTGCGGAGTTCCATTGGCGGGCTTTACGCCTGGCGTGTGCAGAACACCCGGGACCCGGCCGAACAGCAACGCGTGCTGCGTGAAGCCGAGTTCGCCCTCAAGCAATCATTCGCCTACTGCCCCTACAGTCCTGAGGCTGTGTTCCGCTACATCAACATCCTGGTTTCACTCAGCCGCTTTGATGAAGCCCTCCAGTTGTCCAGGACCTCGCTGAAGTTCGATCCGGTCAATGGCCAGCTGCGCGGACTGATTGGCGAGCTGGAGAACATCAAACGGAATTCCGCCAACGCCGCGGCCGCGGGTGCGACGCCGGTTCCAGCCGATCCTTCAGCCCTTGCCTTGCAGGGCATCATGCAGGAGACAAGCCGGCTCCTGGCGTCTCAACAGACCAATCAAGCAATGGCATTGGTGGATTCGCTCATGACCGGGCCTACGACCAACGACGTGAACTCGATGATTTATGCTGCCCAGATCTACAACAACACCTATCAGATCTCGAAGGCCGAACAGGCGTTGCGCAGGTACGCGACATTGATGGGCGATCAACCTGAGGCCTGGTTTGATCTGGCAGCCATGCAAGCCATGCAGAACAAAGCCCAGGATGCTTTGGAGTCACTGAAGACGTGTTTGAACCACGAAGCCCGGAGGAAAGCGGCCGGCCAGACATCGGCGTACAATCTGAAATCCATGGCCCAGACCGATCAGCGATTCGCACCGGTCAGGGCCAATCCGGCCTTCCAGGAGCTGCTCAACTCGATCCCATAGCCTGGACTGTTCCGCAGCCCTCCCGTGGACGGTGGGGGAACCCATTCCCTGGGACCCACCTTTTGCGGGGTGGGTCCGGCTGCATCCCACTCTTTCCCATCTCCCAACCGGAGTTCCCTCCGGTCCTTTCCTCTCCGTTCCGGTCTCTGGACAGATCCATGACCCATCACTGAGCAGTTTGGTTCTGATTGCTTAAGCCGGCGCAAATGCATGCCGATGATTCACA
>VHDG01000204.1 GCA_016871475.1 Verrucomicrobiota bacterium | reverse complement strand
GCCCTGTGAAGCCGCGGAGCACGCCGCCAGAACCCTCCCCGATACCCACGCCCAACTCCGAGAATCCGCACGCATGCCCGAAGTAGTACCGTCCACGAACCCTCATCCTTCGGATCCCCCTGCTCCCGCGCTCGCACCGGCAGCGTTCCACATCCCCTGGGCAAAGCTCCTGACATCGCGGCTCGCTCCCCTGAGTTCTCTGACAGCGAAATTCCTCTCGTGGAAACACCAGGAGTCATGGCCGATCCGAAGCTCTGCCCGCTTTAAGCCCTCTCAATGGCCTGGGTGGCCTGATGGAAAGACTACCGCCCTTGTGCTCCTGCACGATGTTCCCAGTCTCGAGGCGTTGGGAACAATTCCCCAGGTGTTGGAGATTGAAAGGCGTTACGGATTCAGGTCTGCGCTTTTCATCCATCCACATCTCTTCACAGCCGGACAAGACACACTGTGTTTGCTGAAGAGACAAGGCGTCGAGCTGGGGATTCTTCTGGGGCCTCAAGATGATGCCTCGAACCCCGCATTCTCAGCCACCCTGGAAGCCCTTTCACGAGAATGGGAAATAAAGGGTGTCCGACATCTGGCAGGATTGCCAAGCCCTGGCCAGGCTGCCGCACTCGGAGTGAGCTATGATGCGTCAGGCTATGACACGTCCCTGGAAGGGCCCGGTTCCAGGAATGACACGGGCTCCATCTTTCCACACTGGATCTCAGCCGACGATTCCACGAAGGGGCTGATTGAGCTGCCGCTGACTTTGCCAGTGCCTCAGTTGCTCGAGCGGGCAGGTTGCTCACCGCTCCAGGCCTGGATCCAAAAGACAAACTGGCTCCAGGCCGAGGGCGGGGTCATCGCCCTCAACACTCCGATCACGGGTGACCCGAGCGACTCAGAGTGGTTGGCGGACTACGAGACGTTCCTGAAATACATCGCCGGGGATGGCGTGAACCAGCGCTGGAATCCCCTGCCTCGCGAGGCGGCAGACTATTGTGCAACGTTCAAACCGCTGAAGCCTCAGCGAACGGGACGCCGGATCTGCATGCTCGCCTACAGTCAGGTTGAGTCGGATCAACGGATTCTACGCTATGCTCACGCGCTCTCCAAACAGGGAGACGACGTGGATGTCCTCGCGCTGGGAGGAGAGCACGCTGAATCCCGCAGAGGCTATTTTGGTCCGTTGTGGATAGATCACCTTCAGGACCGGGTGTATGACGAATCCGGCAAGCTCGACTACCTGGTTCGCACACTACGATTCACTCTCAGAGCTTTTGTAACTCTAAGCTGGGGGCTTCTCCGCAGACGGTATGATCTCATTCACGCCCACAATATTCCGGACTTCCTCGTTTTCGCCGCCGTCCTGCCGAGGCTGTTCGGGACGAAGGTCATCCTCGACATCCACGACCTCGTTCCAGAGTTCTATGAGTCCAAGTTTCACACCCAGGGCGTGGCGGAGGAACTGATCGTCGAAGCACTTCGTTTCGTCGAGAAAGCATCTGCCAACATGGCGGATCACGTCATCATCGCGAACCACCTCTGGTACGAGAAGATCACCAAACGTTCGGTGGTACCCGAGCGATGCACCCCCTTCATCAACTACATCGACCTCGGCCACTTCCGGCCCCGTGGACGGCGCGAGCCCGATGGCAAATTCCGGCTGGTGTTCCCCGGTGGCCTTCAATGGCACCAGGGCCTCGATATCGCCATCCGGGCGTTCAAGGAGTTCCATGCGCAATGTCCGAACTCCGAGTTCCATGTCTACGGCCATGGAAATGAGAAACCAGCGCTGATCGCACTAACCAATGAATTGGGCCTGTCGAAATCTGTGACCTTCTTCCCCCCGGTGAGGGGATCTCAAATCCCCGGGCTGATCGCAGAATCGGATCTCGGAGTGGTGCCCAAGCGCGCCGACTCGTTCGGGAACGAAGCCTACAGCACCAAGATCATGGAGTTCATGTCGCAAAGGCTCCCGGTCATTGTCTCCAAAACCAAGGTCGATCTGCACTACTTCAAGCCTACCGAGGTCCTGTTCTTCGAATCAGGCAACGTGGAGGAGCTCACCCAAGCCATGCTCCGACTTTATCGGGATGCAGACGAAAGGGAGCGACTGGTGGTTGCGGGGCTGCGTTACGTCCAAAGCAACAACTGGGAGGTCCGGAAGCATGACTATCTCTCCCTGGTGAACTCGCTCCTCGGAGTGGCTGCTCCGAGCCTGGCCAAGCCTGGCGAGGAAAGGAGAGCTGCGTGATCCTGGGAATGACGACCTGCGTGGCACTCAACCCCGCGGATGTGCAAGCTGCCTCAAGGGGTTGCGCTTCTCTTCCGATGAATGTGCTGGAGCCTCGGGCTTTGCAGGCTGCGTGTTTACAGGATTTTGCAGATGCAGAAGCCCCGGCTTGATGAGGATGGACCGGCTGATTTCTGTGAATTTGATGCTTCCCGCCATCCGCCTGGGGCTTGTTCCCTCGCGAGGGCGGCTGCCTATCCTGATGTATCACAGTATCTCGGCGGAACCAGAGCCCCATCTGGGACACTATTTCAAACTCAATACCCCTCCGGAACTCTTTGCCAATCACCTCCGACTCCTGAAGGAACAGGGGTTCACGACCGTAGGGCTAAAAGAGGCCGCAGCTTTGGCCACAGGCGAGACGCCTGCCTCGGATAAGCCGGCGGTCGTGATCACCTTTGACGATGGGTTCAAAGACTTTCTGGAATACGCGTGGCCCGCGCTGCAGATCCACGGCTTCACGGCATCCATGTTCCTCCCGACCCGGTTCATTGGGAAACAGACTCTCTCGTTCAAAGGAAAGCCATGCCTGACCTGGGATGAAGTGAGAGACCTGCGTCGAAAGGGCATCTCATTCGGCTCCCATACTGCCAGCCATCCCGAGCTTCCCACGCTGTCATGGACGGAAATTGAATCGGAACTGCGGGAATCCAGGGATGCCATGCAGACGGAGCTAAACGAAACCGTGGATGAATTCTGTCATCCATATGCCTTCCCTCATGTGCGACGTGACTACGTCGAGGGCCTGGAACAGAGGCTCTCGGCAATCGGATACACGTCCGGCGTCACCACCCGGCTGGGGCGGGTGAAGCGTGGCGATCGTCCATTGGTCATGCCTCGCCTGCCCGCCAACTCGAGCGATGATCTGCCTCTGCTCTCTGCGAAACTCGCGGGAGCCTACGACTGGCTGGGGACTCATCAAACACTGTGGAAGAGACTTCGAAGCTCCATGCCCTCCTCCACCCCTGCTCGGTCCAACTAGAGTGATCTCATGACTGCTCCATTACCCTCAGACCCCTGCCCCGGATCACCGCCGGTTGCCAAACGTTACGTCATCGTCTCGCCGGTGCGTGATGAAGCCAAGCACCCAGAAGGCTTAGAGAAGAGTGCATCAAGCCAGACAACAATGAACCCCTTTGGGAGCACTTCATGACGAGCCAGTTCTGCAATGATCGGATTCGGCAACGCGCATGCCCATGGGCACCTGGAGCGGCGTGGGCAGTTCACGACGAACTGGATGCCCCACCCATGGAAGCCTGCCGAACGAAGCGGGAACTCAGGAGAATCAAGCCAACCGTCTCGCCCGAGCTGGTGTCATCGCGATTTGAACCCAGCTCGACCGACTGTTTTCTGTCGCGGCACAATCTTAAATACAAGGCCGCTGACATATCAGCCAGTGGCATGCCTTGGCCATTCCCAAGGCAGTCGCCTCCACTGGTAAGATTCATTGATCTTGAAGGAGGCCTTTATGAGATCCAATAGCCACGCATCGCCTCAAAAACTCATATTAATCACTGCCGCCAAGAACGAGGAAGCGCTGATAGGCCAAACTTTGGCTTCTGTGGTATCCCAAAGCCTTCGGCCCTTGGAGTGGGTTATCGTCGATGACGGGTCGACGGACCGGACTCGAACCATCGTTCAAGAGTTCGCCGAGAAATACTCTTGGATTCAGCTTGTTGCCAAACCATGCCGGTCTGAGAGAGATTTTGCAGCAGTGGTGCATGCAATAGATACTGGGATCAGTGCCTGCAGGGCAAAGGACTATGACTATGTGGGGCTCATAGATGCGGACCTGAGATTCGAATCCAACTACTTTCAAGCTATCATTCAGCACTTGGAGAACCATCCTCGCTCAGGACTCGTCGGCGGAATGGTAGTGGACGTTGGCGATTCTAAAGATCAGCTTCCTACCAACAGGCAGGACGTGCCAGGAGCCTCGCAGTTCTTTAAGAGAGCGTGCTTCGAGGCGGTCCTGCCGTTGATTGCGATACCGGAAGGAGGTTGGGACGCCATAACATGTGCAAAGGCCCGGATGGCGGGATTCGAGACATGCCTGCTGACTGATTACATCGTTGATCACCTCAAGCCTCGTAATGTCGCTCACGGGGGTATGGTCAAACGAACATGGCAATTCGGGGTGAGAGACTACGCATTGGGCTATCATCCCCTGTACGAGAGTCTGAAGTGTCTCGGTCGCATCAAGAATAGGCCTTACATCGTCGGGGCTGCAGTGTGGATGCTTGGCTACCTGACCTCGGCTCTTAAGCGAAGGCAGAGATACATTCCTGAGGATTTCCTGACATTTCTGAGAGCAGAGCAGATCAATCGAATCCACCATACAATCAGCAGATGCTGGCCCTTCTAATACAACCCACATCATGATTCCTTCACCCAAGAGTCCGATCCTAACCGAACCAGCCACCAGGAGAACCATCCTTCAGGGCCAGAGGCGCACCTCGAAAGAGGCTAATTCGGTCGACCGCACTGCTTCGCTTGCGGGGACCGATTTCAGAGAAAATGGAGAGTTTGTGCTTTTCCGGAAAGCAGCCCAGCACTCTCAGATCGCTGGAAAGCTGAGTGATTGCATACCCCGTTCACACGTCGTATGAACCCTCTCCACCTGTCACCGCGCAGCGTCACTGTCCTTATCGTCAACTGGAAGTCGAAGGATTATGTGCGAGCGAGTCTGCGCTCTTTGCATGAGCATGCGATGGAACTAGTGAAGGAGGTCATCGTCGTGGATGGTGCCTCGTTCGATGGCTGCCGAGAGATGTTGCTGGCCGAATTCCCGGACACAATATTCATC
The DNA here is from genome assembly GCA_016871475.1 of Verrucomicrobiota bacterium. GTDB lineage: Bacteria > Verrucomicrobiota > Verrucomicrobiia > Limisphaerales > UBA11320 > UBA11320. The sequence goes on along the minus strand of VHDG01000204.1, from coordinate 1,951 downwards.
CAAAGCGAACAAAACTTGGGCTTCGGAAAGTGTAACAATCTCGGAGCGAAGTCAGCCACCGGGGATTGGCTATTGCTGCTCAATCCGGATACTGTGCTCAGACCGGGCTCTCTGCAAACCCTAGCGGGTGCCATGGAACAATGCCCCGATGCGGGAATTCTGGGGCCGAAGCTCTTGAACACGGATGGCAGTCTCCAGACAAGCTGCGTTCAAGCGTTCCCGACGCCCATCAATCAGGCTCTGGACTCGGACTGGCTTCGTCTAAGACTTCCCGGGGCAAAGCTCTGGGACACACAGAGAGCCTTTACATCCCGAACTCCGGTGGAAGTGCAGGCGGTGAGTGGAGCCTGCATGCTACTCCGAACCGAAGTGTTTCGCCGGATCGGAGGTTTCAGCCCCGAGTATTTCATGTACGGGGAGGACATGGACCTCTGCGCCAAAGTAAAAAAGCTGGGACTCCGGAACTACCACGTACCAGCTTCCGAAATCGTTCATCACGGTGGTGGCAGCTCCACCGGAAGCTTTAGCAAGATTTCCGCCGTCCTTCTCCGACAATCGGTACACCTCTTCATTCACAGGCACCAAGGTTCGTTCGCTGCAGCCGGCTATCGCATCCTCATGGCCGTGTCTGCTGCATTACGCGTCTGCCTGCTGGCAGGCTCCTCCTGGTGGAGTCCGGACCCAATCCGTACAGAACGCCTAAGATCCTTGAAGAAGTGGAAAGCCGTTTTGTCTTGGTCTGCTGGGATGGAATCTAGGCTCATCCGCTCGTTCAGCTGATCCATCCGACATGTTTGGCATCACAAGACAATTTTGGGCGGAGTTCGGAAGCCCCATCACGCAGATCGCTATGGAGTTACGTTGTCCATCTGTGTTCCACAAGGTGCTGGAGTTTGAAGCGGGGTTGCACCCCGAACTGAAGGTCAAGGGAGGACAACTGAAACGGGCGCTCAAAGCCGCCCTGTCCGAGTGCGTTCCGGCAGAAATCCTGAACCGCAAGAAGACAGGTTTCCCTGTCCCCTATGGGCGCTGGATGCGGCACGAACTCAAGGAACGGGTGTGGTCGGACATTCTCGACAGCTCTGGATTGCTTCACACCCACATGAAACGAAGTGCGGTTGAAAGTTTTCTGAAATCCACCGAGACCGATACCAGCTGCGATAAGGAGCTGTTCGGCCTTTGGGTCTTATCACTCTGGGAAAAGGAGTTCCTGAACAACCCCCTGTTGAGTCTCGGAGACGAGAACAAGGAGGGGAAACTGCGCGCGGCCGGGTGAGATCTCAACGCTTGAGCTTTTCTTGAATGAGTGGATTTGCAGCCATCTTCGCGATAGTTAGCGCGATTCTGATCCTGGCCTTGCCACGCCGGTGGGCTCCCCTGCCCTTTCTCATCGGTATCTGCTACATGACCCTTGGGCAGGGAATCGCACTGGGCCCTTTCAACTTCACGGTGATCCGTTTGTTGATACTCGCGGGGGCGGCGCGGCTGTTGATCCGGGGAGAGTTTACTTCGATTGGCTTCAATACGATGGACCGGATTGCAATCGCGTGGGCGGTATGGACTCTCTTCAGCAGTTACTTCCACGCCGAACCCAGGGAAGCTTTGATTTTCAGGATGGGGGTGACTTTTAACGCGTTGGGTGTGTATTTCCTGTTCAGAAGCTTCATCAAGTCGCAGGAAGACGCAGTGAGGGTGGCCGTCATGGCGGCCATCGTTTTGATACCGGTGGCGGCTGAGATGCTCTCCGAGAAAGCCACAGGGAGGAATGCTTTCGCCCTGTTGGGCGGAGTTCCACCCGAGGTCGTCGAACGAAACGGGAAGCTCCGCGCTCAAGGCCCATTCGCACATCCCATCCTCGCCGGCACCGTGGGGGCTGTGTGCCTGCCATTCATTGTGGGATTGTGGGCATCTCATCGAAAGATCGCGATCGCAGGGATAACTGCCTGTGTCG